>JACPXL010000047.1 GCA_016196555.1 Candidatus Omnitrophota bacterium
TTCGTTATGACCTCAAAGAGATTTTAAATGCCATCACCGATCGCACGCGTCTTATTTTTATTGCGAACCCTAATAATCCGACCGGAACTTATGTCACCTCGGAAGAGGTTGAAGATTTTCTGATGAAGGTCCCAAAAGATGTGGTGGTATGTTTTGACGAAGCTTATGCGGATTTTGTCGACGCAAAAGATTTTCCCCATATGCTTTTTCATGTAAAGACGGAAAAACCCAATATTATTTTGCTGCGGACTTTTTCCAAGGCTTATGGTTTGGCAGGCGCGCGTGTCGGTTATGGACTCGGAGATCCGGAACTTATTGGGTATCTTCATAAAATCCGCCAGCCTTTTAATGTGAATTCCGTGGCGCAGGCGGGTGCCGCAGCGGCGCTGGATGACCGGTTTTTTCTCTGGCGGACAAAACATTATGTCACGAGCGGGCGCCGGTATTTTTACAAGCGGCTTAAAAAATTGGGGCTCGAACACCTTCCCAGCCAGGCCAATTTTGTCCTGGTGAATATGGGCCATGATGCCGATGAGGTTTTTCAGGCCCTGTTACGGAAAGGTTTGATTGTCCGGTCGATGAAGGCCTACGGACTTTCGACATGGATACGGATTACCGTCGGCCGCCGTTCTCAAAATGCGCAGTGTTATCGATTGTTAAAAGCTTTTTTGCGTTCAAAAATAAAAAATTCATAAGGAGCAAAAAACATCATGATTATTGTTATGCGGCATACAGCAACACCGGAACAAATCAACCACCTTTGTGAAAAGGTAAAGGAAATGGGCCTGACTCCTCAGGTTTCACGGGGCGTGGAGCGGACCATTATCGGGGTGATCGGCGAGGAGGAAAAATTACGCGTGACGATTCTAAAACCCTTCAAACTTGCCAGCCGTGATTTTAAACCGGAAAATACCGAATTTGAAATGAGTAACGGCATTAAAGTCGGCGGCAAAAAAATTGTCGTGATGGCCGGGCCTTGTTCGGTAGAAGGCCGGGATATGCTTTTCAAAACGGCAGAACTTGTGAAAAAAGCCGGCGCAACTTTTTTGCGCGGCGGGGCCTTTAAACCCCGCACATCGCCGTATGCCTTCCAAGGATTGGGTGAAGAGGGTCTGAAATATTTGCGTGAAGCAGGGGATGCGTTCGGACTTTTGGTCGTGACTGAAGTCATGGATCCGCGCAATGTCGAAATGGTGGCGGAATATTCTGACATGCTTCAAATCGGCGCGCGCAATATGCAGAATTTTGATTTGCTCAAAGAATGCGGCGTTTCCAAAAAGCCGGTGCTGCTTAAGCGCGGTTTGAGTGCCACGATCAGCGAACTGCTTCTTTCTGCTGAGTACATTCTCTCCAAGGGAAATTTTAAAGTGATGGTGGCCGAGCGCGGCATTCGTACCTTTGAAACCGCGACACGTAATACCATTGATATTAATGCCGTGCCGGTGGTCAAAGCCGAAAGCCATTTACCGATTTTAATTGATCCTTCGCACGGCACCGGCAAGCGCGAATTCGTAGCTCCGATTGCCAAAGCTGCTGTTGCGGCCGGCTGCGACGGAATTATGGTCGAAGTCCATCCCAATCCTGAAGAAGCGAAAAGCGACGGCCCGCAATCTCTTTTGCCGGCTCAATTCGAGGATTTGATGAAGGAACTTCGTATTTTGGCCCAGGCCGTGGGCCGGGAAATTTAATCCTTATCTTTCATGGCCATTCATTTAATCAAAAGTAAAGCGAGCGGACAACAGATCGAAGAGATGATGGCCGCTTTGAACACCTATATTAAACTTGCAGTTGATGTTCAGAGAAAAATTCTTGCCGGCGGAGGAGAACTCCATGCTGATTGTGAAGCCGTCTTAATCAATAATGGAAGCAGACAAGAAAATATTTGGGGAGCAAACTGGATTCCATCAAGCAAAAAAGTTACTTTTGAAGCAATGTTAAACATTGCTCCGCGGCGTCAAAATCCTTCTATGGAAATACAAAATCCAAAAATACGTCTAGCTGTAGAACACATAGCCCGCCAGCTATTGGATATTTAATGAACGATCTTGATTCGATAAGACAGCGGCTTATGCGCGAAGAACCCAAAATGAGGCTGGGTCATCTCGCTTCAGACCTTCTTCGAATTGCCAATTTTATTGAAAGTGGTTCTGCCAATCAGGCAAAGCCAATTTTCCGCGAAAGTAAATGGTTTGCCGAATGGATTTGCCCTGAAACCGATTTAGAAACTCAACAATTACTATCAATAGCACAAAGTTTTCTTGCACTTCGGGAAATCCAATGGGGCTCTTGGATTCAAGACAAAAAAAAAGTTCATACAACTGCCTCAACAATGCGTAATTGGTCAATCCAGTTGCTTAAACGTTCAGGATGTTTAAACCATTAATCATGAATCCAAAAACAATTGCGATTATCGGTCTTGGCTTAATGGGGGGCTCACTCGCCGCCCGGTGCCGGCGCCAATTTCCCAAAGCCAAAGTGATTGGCATCACCCGCAACGCTGCGGCGCTTCGGGAAGCCCGGCGCAAGCGCTGGATTCATGAAGGCACTCACAATCTCCGCCGGGGGATTCGCAATGCCGATTTGATTATCCTTTGCACGCCGGTCGATACCTTTCCTAAAATTCTCAGCCTGATTGATCGTTCACTCCATTCCGCCGCGCTTGTCACGGATGTGGGTTCAGTCAAGGGGGCTCTCTTAAACTGGATTGAAAAAAGAAAATGGAAACGAATTCAGTTTGTGGGAGCGCATCCCATGGTGGGGTCGCATCGCCGGGGCATACAGGCCTCCAGCCCTCATCTTTATGATCATGGATTTACCTTTCTTGTGCGCAGCCGGAAAACAAATTCTTCAAGTTATGCTGCAGCCAAAAGTTTTTGGAAGAAAATAACGCCGCGCGTAATCGAAATCAGCGCTGACGAGCATGATAAAATCACAAGTGAGATCAGCCATCTGCCGCATGCGGCGGCGGTATGTCTGGTTCTTGCCGCGCAAAAGAAATCATTGAGATATGCCGCCTCGGGATTTCGCGATACCACCCGAATTGCGTTGGGGGATGCCTCGGTTTGGGTCCCCATTTTCCGTTCCAATCAAAAAGCCATACTCAAAGCCCTGAATTTCTTCGAAAAAAAGCTCGGCATCTTGCGTCAAGCCTTGCGGGCCAAGAAGGACAGCGCGATGCGCCGGATCCTCAATCAGGCGGCCTTTTTACGTAAGCAAATTTAGCTTTGCAATATGAGGGGGTATGTTATAATGCCCGCACATTTGGAATAAATCCCGCCATGACGAACACATCCGGGAAATTTAATATCGGAGGCTCTCCCATTTATGGGTTCTCAGTTTGCTGAACTGTACGAAAAATCAATGCAGGATTTCCAGGAAGGGAATCTTGTGAAAGGCAAAATCGTGGCGATTCGCGGCCGCGAGGTCATTATCGATATCAGTTATAAAGCGGAAGGTATTTTGACTCTCGACGAGTTTACGGATACCTCGAACGTTCAGGTCGGAGCTGAGATTGAAGTCCTCTTTGAATCTTTTGACGATGAAAACGGAATCGTTATTCTGTCTAAAAGGAAGGCCGATCGCCAGCGCACCTGGAATGATCTCCTCTCCAACGCCCAAGAAGGCAATATTGTCGAAGGGAAAATCTGCAAAAAGGTACGCGGCGGTTTTATGGCCGATATCGGCATGGAAGCTTTTCTTCCTGCTTCTCTTGTGGATGTTAAGCCCACCCGTAATCTCGACCAATTCCTTGGTGTCATCAGCAAGTTCGTCATTGTTAAAATCAATCATAAGCGTAAAAACGTGGTCATCTCCCGCAAGGATTATTTGGACAAGGAGAAGAATCAGGCCCGTTCCAAAAAAATCGAAGGTCTTGCCACCGGCCAGGTGATTCGCGGGCGCGTGAAAAATATCACGGATTTTGGCGCCTTCATTGATTTGGGCAATCTCGATGGTCTTCTTCATATCACCGACATGAGCTGGGGGCGTTTGTCGCATCCTTCCGAACTTGTGAAAATCGGGGATGAAATTGATGTGGTGGTCATCAGTATTGACCGGGCTGCGGAAAAAGTTTCGCTCGGGCTTAAGCAAAAAAGTCAGGACCCCTGGGAAAATGTGGCCCAAAGATTTCCTGTTGGGACCCATGCGCATGGCCGTGTCGTCAATATTCTTCCCTATGGGGTGTTTGTGGAACTTGTCCCCGGCATTGAAGGATTGGTCCATATCAGTGAGCTTTCCTGGACCAAGCGGGTTTCACATCCTTCCGAGCTTTTGCAGGTCAATGACGAAGTGGACGTTGTCGTCCTTAATCTCGACCGTGAAGCACGAAAAATATCGCTCGGAATCAAACAAGCCCAGGACAATCCATGGTCCCATGTGAATGAAAAATATCATGTGGGGGACCATGCCAAAGGAACCGTACGCAATCTTACCGATTACGGCGCTTTTGTGGAAATTGAACCTGGAGTTGACGGCCTTGTGCATATTTCGGATATGTCCTGGACACATAAAGTCAACCGCCCAAGTGATATTCTCAAAAAAGGCGATACGATTGATGTCATGATTCTTTCAGTGGACCCGCAGTCCAAAAAGATTTCTCTCGGCATGAAACAGCTTAGCGAAGATCCTTGGGAGCGTTTAACCAAGGACCTGATGACAGGCCTTCAAATTTCCGGGAAAATCACGCGGATTGTCAATTTCGGCCTTTTTGTTGAGCTCGAAAATGGTTTGGAAGGTTTGGTCCATATTTCGGAAGTCACGGGTATTTCTACCGCGAATGATTTAGAAAAGAATTTCCGGATTCAGGAACCGCTTACTGTCAGCATTCTCCATATTGACCACGAATCCCGCAAAATCGCCTTGACCTGTAAAGGGGAGACGGTTTCCATACCCGGGTCTCGCTAAAAGCTTGTGGTCATTCTCCCGCACCGGAAGCGACGGGTTGTCGTTACAGGGCTGGGGGTTGTATCCCCAATCGGCATCGGCAAAGATGTTTTCTGGAAGGCATTAGAAGAAGGCCGTTCCGGAATCTCACGCATTACCGCTTTTGATCCTACCCAATTCACCACCCAGTTTGCGGGTGAAATCCGTGATTTCAATCCTCAGGAATATATTGATGTTAAGCGCCTGAAGCGCATGGACCGCACTTCGCAGCTGGCTGTGGCTTGCGCAAAAATGGCGGTCCAGGATGCGGGGCTCGATCTGCGTACAAACGGCCGTGAGAAAACAGGCGTCATTATCGGCACGGCCATGGCCGGACATGGTTACATTTTGGACCAGCATAAAACGCTTATGACTAAAGGTCCGATGCGCATCAATCCTTTTACGGCTTTGGCTTCATTCCCGGACGCCTGTGCCAGCAATGTTTCCATTGAGCTTGGAGTGACGGGCCCGAGTTTTTCGATCGCAACCGCCTGTTCATCGGCTTCAGACGCCGGCGGATATGCTTTTGAAGCAATTCGAAGCGGGGCGCTTGATTTTCTTTTAATGGGAGGCGCGGAGGCCTCGATTTATCCGGGAATTCTGGCCGCTTTTTGTGTCGCACGCGCGCTTTCAACTCGAAATGAAGAACCCGAAAAAGCTTCGCGTCCTTTCAGCCGGGACCGCGATGGTTTTGTCCTGGGTGAAGGAGCGGGCATGATGGTGCTGGAAGAATATGAACATGCCAGAAAAAGAGGGGCGCATATTTATGCCGAGATCCTCGGTCACGGCATGACTTGCGATGCCTATCATATGACAGCGCCTGATCCGGAAGGAAAAGAAGCTTCACGCGCCATGCGGATTGCCATGACTACGGCGGGCGTGTCTGCAAAAGATATCGACTATATTAATGCGCATGGCACTTCAACCTTGCTGAATGATAAAACTGAAACCATGATTATTAAAAATGTGTTTGGTGAAGAGCTCGCCCGCAAAATTCCTATTAGCGCCACAAAATCCATGATTGGCCATTTGATCGGAGCGGCCGGAAGCGTTGAACTCATTACCACGATTCTGGCCATGGAAAAAGAAATCATTCCGCCCACCATCAATTACAGCGTTCCGGATCCCGAATGTGATTTGGATTATGTGCCGAATAAAGCCCGCCCCGCCAAAATCACTATCGCCATGAAAAATTCCTTCGGATTTGGCGGCAAAAATTCCATACTCATTTTGGGAAAAGTCTGATTTCGTCTATTTTGATTGTAGGTTTTGTGAGCTTTTATTCCTGCTCGATTGAATGCCCTGTATTTTTTTCGAAGTTTTAAGCGTCCCGTCCTAACCTCTTTTTGAAACCTCATTTAGACTTTTTATTTGATTTTATCGAAGTCCCTTTAACCCCTTCTGGCCATTGGTCTTAATTGCTTTTGCCGGTTAAGATTTAATTGGGTGAGTGTGCATTATGCTTAACACAAAACACAAAAGCAGAGGTCTGGGGTGGAGCATCCTTCTATGGGGGGTTTTTATTCTCGCGGGAGAAATCATCCTCATGAATTATACCAATGCTCCCGGTTTTTCTGCTTCGCCGCCGCCTATCTGGCCTTCCGGATCTAAAATCGTCCCTGCTGAAAATAAATTTACGCTTCTCATGCTGGCCCATCCGCATTGCCCGTGCACGCGGGCAAGTGTCAGTGAATTAGAAAAGCTGATGGCGCATGCGGGTAATCATCTTAGTGCTTATGTTGTCTTTATGCAGCCGGAGGGTTTGGGGGAGACTTGGAGGAGAACGGACCTTTGGGGCAAAGCCGGGGCAATACCAGGCGTTCATGCGGTGGTTGATGAAAAGGGCCTGGAAGCAAAACGTTTCAGGGTCCAAACTTCCGGACAAACTCTTTTGTATGACGAGCAGGGAAAACTTCTTTTTAGAGGCGGCATTACTTCGGCCAGAGGGCATGCCGGGGACAATCAAGGAGTTAGAAGTATATTGGCCATGATTCATCACAAAAAACCGGCCGTCGATCACACGCCGGTTTTTGGATGTTCGCTTTTTAATCGGGAGGTGTCCTTTGGGTAAAACTGCCACTGCCGAAATGAAAGCTCAGAGCATCAACACTAAAATTGCGCGCCGTCAGCAGGAATTTTATGAGGACCAGCGCCTTCAAAATTACAAACAAACCGACCGTATGTTTGCGGTTTTGATGGTGATTCAATGGGTGCTTGCGATAGGGACTGCCCTGTGGATTTCACCGCGCACATGGGCAGGAACCAATTTTCAAGTCCATTTGCATGTCTGGGCGACCCTATTTCTGGGCGGAGCTCTGACTTTTTACCCGGTTTATCTGGCCCTCACGCACACCGGCCAAACTTTGACCCGGCATGTGATTGGGGTTTCCCAAATGTTGATGTCCGCACTTTTGATCCATCTGACCGGCGGCCGCATCGAAACCCATTTTCATGTTTTTGGCTCGCTCGCTTTTTTAGCTTTTTACCGGGACTGGAAAGTCCTCATTCCGGCCACGATTGTCGTGGCAGTGGACCATTGGATACGGGGAGTTTATTGGCCTCAATCGGTTTATGGAATCCTTAGCGCAAGTCCGTGGCGCTGGTTAGAACATGCCGGATGGGTGATCTTTGAAGATATTTTTCTAGTTATCTCCTGTTTAAGGCAATGCGAAGAAATGCAAATCATCGCAGAACGTGCCGCCAAGTTGGAATCCACCAATGAAATTATAGAGGCCAAAGTCAAAGAACGCACGCGGGAATTACTTTGGGCCAAACAAAGCCTGGAAAATGAAATGCATGAACGCAAACGCCTTGAAAAAGTGATGCTGCAATCGGAAAAAATGGTTGCCGTCGGTCAATTGGCCGGAGGAGTTGCTCATGAAATCAACAATCCTTTGGGGATTATTCTTGGATTTGCCCAAAGTGTCGGCAAACGGATTCAGGCTGGGGATCCTTTAGAAATGCCGCTTAAGACCATTGAGAGAGAAGCGATGCGCTGCACGCAGCTTGTCAGGGATTTATTGACTTTTTCGCGTGCGGAAAAAACGGAAAAGGAATGGGTGGATTTGCAAGAAGCGATTGAGGGGGCCCTTTCTCTAGTCCTGGCGCAGAGCCGGGTCAAAGGGATTGAATTAAAACGGGACTTAGAGGCAAATATCCCGAAGGTCAAAGCCAATCGAGTGCATATTCAGCAAATTGTGATCAATCTCTGCAATAACGCCATCGATGCCATGCCCGGAAAGGGAGTTTTGACGATACGAATGAAACATGCCTCGCTGGACAAAACCAAAGGGATTCGGCTGGATGTGGAGGACACAGGACAAGGCATTCCCGAAGAAATAAAATCCCAGATTTTTAATCCCTTTTTCACGACCAAAGAAGTGGGGCGAGGGACTGGCCTCGGGCTTTCTTTAGTTTATGAAATCGTGCAAAAACATCAGGGACAAATTACGCTGGACAGCAAAGTGGGTAAGGGCACCACATTTCATGTTTTTCTGCCCATTGAAGAGAACGGAGTGCACAAAGCGGCATGAAAACCCGGATCTTAGTCGTCGATGATGAGGTGGGCTGGAGGGATATGTTTGTCTTTCTCTTAGAGCCGCTCGGATTTGAAGTGACGTGTGTTGAAAACGGATTTGAGGGAGTTCAAAAAATAAGAGAAAATGATTACAGCGTCGTTCTGATGGATGTGCATATGCCTGTTCTTAGCGGGCCCGAGGCATTAAAAGAAATTCACAAAATACGGCCTTCTCAAAAAGTCATTATTTTTTCAAGCAGCTCTGATCCGGAACATATTTTGGAAAAAGAAGCCGAAACGCAGGGAATCATCGCCTGTCTTTACAAACCGGTTGAGCTGGCAGAAATTCAAAGAGTCTTGGAAAAATCAATCGGTACCTTGCCGCAAACCCTTTAAGCGCGTAAACCGTGTTGCATATTGGGTGACGATTGTGTATACTTCTGTAGGCCATAAAAGGAGGTCATCATGCGCTTTGTGTCAGTCAGAGATTTAAGGGGAAAATCAGCTCAAATTTGGAAGCGTCTTGCTCAGCTTAAAGAAATGGTGATTACTTCGAACGGCAAACCCATCGCAATCATTTCGGCCACCTCCGAGGATACTTTGGAAGAATCCCTTTCCGCAATCCGTGCCGCCCGTGCGATGGCAGCGGTGGAAGCGATGCAGTTGAAATCGGTGGAGACAGAAAAAGACCGCATCAGCCTCGAAGAAATCAATACCGAGATTCAGGCGGAACGTAAAGCGCGTTCTAAATGAGAGTTGTTTTAGACACGAATGTGCTGGTGTCCGGCCTTCTCTCTCCGTTTAAAGCCCCCGGTGAAATTGTCCGCATGAGTTCTTCAGGAACACTTCAACTTTGCTATGACGTACGGATTCTTTCCGAATACTCAGATGTTTTACGCCGGTCTAAGTTTAATTTAAGGGCGGACCATGTCAATGCTCTGCTCGATCAGATTAAAACGGGTGGTCATCATGCCACGGGAGTGCCGCTTAAAAAAGCGCTGCCAGACCCAAGTGATGAACCCTTTTTGGAAATTGCCGTTGCGGGAAAAGCGTCCTGTTTAATTACCGGAAATCTGAAACATTATCCCCATGCCGATTGCCAGGGAATAACGGTTCTCTCACCCTCTGATTTTCTGCTATTTTACCGTAAACAGTTAAAATAATATTTCGCAACTAGCCTCTTCCAAGGTGCTGGCCGATTTTCTTTAAAGGACTGTGAATTAAAATGAAGAAATATCAACTCGACAAGGAAGAACAGCAAATCCTTAATGCGATTGAAGAAGGTAGATGGGATCTAGTGAAGCCTAAAAAGGCGGAACTAGAACATTATGCTCAAGTTGCTAAGAACACATTAAAAAAGAATGAACGAATGAATATCAGGTAAGCATTCTCCACAAATACGTTTCTGGCAATCTCCGCGCCGCTTGAGCGGTTAGACTATTTCCGCGGTTTGAGAGTTTCTTCTTCATCTTCAGAAACGGAAAAGGAGCCGTCGATGATGCCGCGTTTGGAGGATTCGATGAAGTAGATGAGTTGTTTAACTTCGGGGCTTGTGAGATTTCTTTTCATGGCTTCAAGTGCCTGGCTGGTGTTCAGGCCGGAGCGATAAAGTAATTTATAGGCGTGTTTAATTTCTTCGCGTACTTCCGCCGAAATTCCGGCGCGCCGGAGTCCTACCACATTAATTCCTACCGCAACAGCCGGGCGGCCTCCCGCCATCATAAAGGGGGGAATATCTTTATTCGCGGCAGAAAGCGCGCTTACAATCGCCAGGCGTCCAATCCGTGTGAATTGATGAAATCCCGTCATGCCGGACAAAAACGCATGGTCTTCCACAATGCAATAGCCGGTGAGTGATGCTTGATTGACCATAATGACGTTATTCCCGATTTCGCAATTGTGGGCCACATGGCAATACGCCATGATAAAATTGTGATCGCCGATCACCGTCGAAGTGTCTGCCTTGGTGCCGCGATGAATTGTGGTGAATTCCCGAATAATATTATGATTGCCGATTTTGGTGAAAGACGGCTCATTTTTATAGGCGATGTCCTGCGGAGTATGTCCGATCACGGCATGCATATGAATCTCATTGTAATCGCCGATTTCCGTACCGGTTGAAAGATAAGTGCCGGCCATAATTTGATTATGGGAGCCAAGTTTGACGCCGTCTTCAAGAATTGCATAAGGGCCGATCACATTTTCATCACCCAGGGTAACATTTTTGCCGA
>JACPXL010000050.1 GCA_016196555.1 Candidatus Omnitrophota bacterium
ATTGACATCGCCGGCCCGCAATCTTTTGCCGGCAATTTTTCGATAAGCCTTTTCCAAATGCAAATAAGCGGTAGCTTCGTCGTAAATATTTTGATCAAAAAGATTGCGATAGAAACCGCTTTCCTGCTTCTTTAATTGAGGAGCGGTCTGCGTTTCGGCTTTCAGCGCGCTAGGAAAAATTAAAGCCGCGCCGATCACAACCGGCAGGATAAACTTAAAAAGGGGCCGAGCTTTTGACATAAAAATTAGTCCCTTCATCTCCGTGAGCTGCTTCAACGGATAATAGATTAACATGCGCGACGGTCAAACGAAAACCTCCGCCATAAGACTCTCTGAAATCACTGAATTTAAATTTTCCGAATTTTCTAAAAACTTGGCCTTCATCCCAAAACAAGACGGTGTCGACTTTCCAATCGCGATGCTCCCAAATCGTATAGCGGTATTCCACGTTAAAAAGGGCCGCGTTTTCTCCGAAAAACCGGTTGAAATCAAAACCCCGGAGGGCACTGCTCATGCGGGGAAATTCGCCGTACCCGCCGAGTTTGGCCATATCATAAAATGGCACGTGATGATGGGGCAATTCATTATTGTGTTCCCCATAAAAACGAAGGGCCAGAACGCGGCGTTCTGTTCCCAATTTGATATACCGGCTGAGTTCGGTTTTATATTGAAAATAGCGCACGTCGGAATTGATGCCTTCATGAAAATTGATTTCCAAACTTTCCACGCCGCCTTCTGAGGAATCCTGATCATGATTGCGTGTGTCATGCTTGATTTTGCCGCCCACGGAAGCGATTTGATCGCCGCTTAGGCCCGGGATTACTTGTCCTGGAAAACTCGGGTCAATGTCCGCGCCGTCCATTCCATTGGTAATATTAATATTGCGCCAGGCAAATTTGATGTCCGCAGCAAGGGCCGGATTCCACTGGTAACCCGCGCTCGGTTCAATCGTGGTCACTTCCATTTTGTAAGTCGTTCCATCTCCCCGGCTGGAATTCGGACCGATCCCGTAAAAATGTTCATTGTGCCGCTTTTCATATTTAAAAATGCCGTTGGCGTGAAGTCCCGTTCCGCCGATCTGGTCCCATCCAATCTGGGTGCCCACTTCATGATGAACATCAGAAATCGCAATGCCCCAAGCCTTGATGGTTTGATTGGGAAATCTTTGTTTTTGGCCGGTGAGTCTTAAAAAATCCAAGTCGACTCCGCTTCCCCATGAGAAAGGCCCTATAATATATTCAGACGGCGTAATGCCGTAATCGAGGGCTTGTTCATAAATCCATTTGATTTTTTTATCAATGGCGTACCTTTCCGTAAAAATCAAGGCTTGATCCACCGGCCATTTAATCAGCTCAAACGGATAAACGAGAAGGTGGGCAGCCACTCCTTTACCGGTGGAAGGCTGAATACTGCTCTTGGCCGGGGCATAACGGTCATAACTTAAGTCCTCGGCGTAGAGAGAAAATGCGAAGCTCAGAAAGGAAATAATGAAAACGGCTCCAAAAATTGAAGAGACTCTCGAAACCGTCGTTTTAATTTTGGAATGAATGTTCACAATATCTTATCTTTTCGGTAGTGACGTGCTTTTCTTTAACCGCTCGGGGGATTATAACTCAAAAGCATCTTCGATCAAACGGATTTCAGGATCACTTTTTGCCTTCCAACTCACGGCCAAAACCGCAAAACCGGCGGAGCGGTCCCAAAGCTTTTTGTCCTTCAAATACCATTTGGCGAGCTGAATGAGTTTTCTTTGCTTGGCCGAATGAACGGCCTCTTCCGGCCGGCCGAACATTTCGCTGTTTCTCGTTTTGATTTCGACAAAAATGATTCTTTCCCCTTTTTCGGCCACAATATCGATTTCTCCTAAAAGGCAGCGATAATTTTTTTCGAGAATTTTATAGCCGTTCCGGACAAGATAGGCGGCCCCGACCATTTCTCCGCGGTCTCCCAGCGAAATCCGGAAAGGCGGTTTAGGTTGTGAGGAGTTCATAGGAAAAACTGCGGCGGTGAATCGGGCAGGGGCCTTTATCGCGGATTTTCTTCAAATGTTCACGCGTGCCGTAGCCTTTATGTTTGCCAAAGGAATAACCGGGATAAAGCGCGTCAAAATGGACCATCCACCGGTCCCGGTAAACTTTGGCCACGATGGAAGCCGCGGCAATAGCGGCGGATTTGGTGTCTCCGTCAATAATTGATTTTTGTTCGATGGGGAGATCAATTTTCACGCGGCCATCAATAAGAAGCCTGTCCGGCGTACGGTTGAGGGACAAAACGGCGTGTTTCATGGCGAGCCGGCCGGCCTGATAAATATTAATTTTATCGATTTGTTTTTCATCGACAACACCGATGCCCGCCACAGCATTTTTCAAAATCTCGCTAAAAAGTTTTTCGCGGACGGGGGGCGGGACTTGTTTGGAATCATTCAAAGGATAAAAAGCCGGGTTTTTAGCAATGGGCTGGATAAAAATAACGGCGGCGGCAACCACGGGGCCGGCCAAAGGACCGATCCCCACTTCGTCAACGCCTGCGAGCAAACCTTCGGCTGGGTTTTGTTCCGCTTGATCGAAACGAATGAGCCGGTTGAGTTTTCTCGCGTCCAAGGACTTATTTTTTTCTCAAATGATAAAGCTTTGCACGCCTTGCCGGATTTTTTTTGGTCACGGTAATTTTTTCAATTGTCGGAGAATAAAGCGGGAAAATTTTTTCCACGATGTCCCCGTGCGTTTCTTTAAGCACCGTAAAGCTGGCGCTCACCCCGGTCCCGCGGCGGCGTATGCAAATCCCTTCAAAAACCTGAATGCGGCTTTTGTCGCCTTCTTTGACCTTGATGTTGATTTTCAAGGTATCTCCCACGCGGAAATCGGGTAATTTTGCCTTGCGGTATTCCTGGTCGATCATTTCTGTCGCTTTCATGACTTTCTCCTTTTTACCGTTCTTTTTCGCGCCGTTTCGCGGCGCCACTTCTCAACTTCCTTATGATGGCCTGAAATCAAAATATCGGGAACTTTCCATTCCCGGTATTCCCGCGGCCTGGTGTATTGCGGGTATTCCAAAAGGTCCGAATGAAAACTTTCGTGTTTCAGCGAATCCTGATTGCCCAAAACTCCGGGCACAAATCGTATGACCGCTTCGATCAAGCAAAGGGCCGGTGCTTCACCGCCCATGGTAATAAAATCACCGATCGAAATTTCCTGATCGGCCAGCTGCTCATGCACGCGATGGTCGATGCCTTCATAATGGCCCGCGATTAAGATCAGCCGTTTTTTCCGGCTGAGTTTTTCCGCGAGCTTCTGCGTCAAACGCTCTCCGGCCGGATCCAAAACCACGACCCAGCCTTTCGGCAGCGATTCCACGCATTCAAAAATCGGTTCGGGTTTCATCACCATACCTGCCCCGCCCCCGAACGGGCGGTCATCCGCCGTTTTATGGCGGTCATGAGTATAATCGCGCAAATTGTGAATCTGAATCGAAACTTTTCCGGCCTCCTGCGCTTTTTTAATCAGCGATTCGTTCAGAGGACTTGTGAAAAATTCCGGAAAAAGTGTGACCAGTTCAATCGAAAGCCCCATAAGAAAAGGGCTTAACGCGCCGCGGCTGCTTTTTTGGCTTTTTTCTTGGCGCGTTTCAAAAGGCTTTTTAAGGCCGTGCTCACTTGGGCGCCCTGTTTCAGCCAATATTCCAGGCGTGTTTCATTGACCTGGAATTTCTCTTCTTTAGGAAGAGGATCATAAGAACCAATCTCTTCGATAAAGCGGCCGTCGCGCGGCATTCTGGTGTCGCTCACGACAATGCGCCATTGAATCCGGTTCTTAGTGCCGAAACGTTTTAAACGTATTTTTGCTGCCAATGGATACCTCCTTAAATTCAAAAATTATTCCCGGTCGCGATGAATGGACGCGCCGAGAGCAAAAAGTTTTTCTTCTATTTTTTCATACCCGCGGTCGAGGTGATAAACCCGGTGGACTTCCGTCGTCCCCTCGGCCACAAGACCTGCAATGACAAGCGCGGCACTCGCCCTTAAATCGGAGGCCATCACCGGGGCCCCGCTTAAATGTTTAACGCCGTGCACAATGGCGCTCGGACCTTCCAGAAAAATTTTTGAACCCATCCGGTTGAGTTCACTGACGTGCATAAAACGGTCCGGATAAATTTTTTCCGTGATCACGCTGATTCCGGGCGTGACCGCCATCAAGGCCATCATCTGCGCCTGCAAATCCGTGGGAAATCCCGGATAAGGAAGCGTGGTCGCATCCACCGGCTTGAGCCGGCCGTTTCTTCTGACCCGAATGGTATTTTTACCCTTTTCGATTTTCACGCCGCATTGACGGAGTTTATCAATCAAAGCGTTTTGATGGCTCGGTTCCACATTTTTTACCAGCACATCGCCGCCCGTCATGGCCGCCGCCATGATAAAGGTGCCGGCCTCGATTCGGTCCGAAATCACAGCCGTTTTTGCGCCATGAAGTTTTTTGACGCCTTCGATTTCAAGACGCGGCGATCCTTCGCCCGTAATTCTAGCGCCCATTTTTTTTAGGAAACGGGCCAAATCTACCACTTCCGGCTCGCAGGCCGCATTTTCGATGGTGCTTTTTCCCTGGGCCAGGACCGCGGCCATCATGACATTGCCGGTCGCAAGGACAGAAGAACCGAAAGACCCGCCCAGATAAATTTCTGCCCCGCGCAAACTTTTTTTAACGCGGGCATTCACATAGCCGTGCTGAATTTCGATATGGGCGCCGAGGGCTTCGAGCCCCTTTAAATGAAGATCAATGGGACGCGGCCCGATCACGCATCCGCCCGGAAGTGAAACTTCCGCATAACCCATCCGGCCGATCAAAGGGCCGAGTACGCAAACCGAGGCACGCATCGTGCTGACCAGTTTGTAAGGCGCGAGTGTTTTTAAAGTCCGCCCCGGCTTAATCGCCAATGTCCCGTTTTCAAAAAGAACACGCGCTCCAAGCGAACGCATGAGTTTCGCCATGGTTTGTATGTCGCGCAAATCGGGAACGTTTTCAATAATCGATTCTTCTTCGGAAAGAAGCGCGGCCGCCATAATCGGCAGGGCCGAATTTTTTGCGCCGGAAACGGTGACTTCGCCTTTTAACTTCCGTCCGCCGGTAATAACAATTTTATCCATGCTGACCCATGATCACGCGCTCAACCGCGCCGTGATCTTTAAAAACCGCAAT
Organism: Candidatus Omnitrophota bacterium; assembly: GCA_016196555.1. Classification (GTDB taxonomy): domain Bacteria; phylum Omnitrophota; class Omnitrophia; order Omnitrophales; family Aquincolibacteriaceae; genus JACPXK01. The sequence continues at coordinate 5,190 of JACPXL010000050.1, forward strand.
ATTTTTAAAACCGTTTTCGGCCAATAACTTTTTAATTTCGGGAGCTTGATGAATTCCCATTTCAAGCACCAGCCAGCCTTTCGGTTCAAGGTATTTTCCGGCTTCGCGGGCAATGCGGCGGTAAAAATCCAGGCCGTCTTCGCCCCCTTCAAGCGCGGTCCGGGGCTCATGCAAAAGTTCAGGCTGGACATCTTTCCAATCCGCCGCTGAAAGATAAGGAGGATTGGAAAAAATCGCATTCCATTTCCGCGCACTAAAACTTTCAAAGAGATTGGAAAGAATAACTTCGGCTCGATTGTCATTATTTCGCTCTTTCCGAGCCTCACGGCTCGTAGAGCCGGAGGCACTACGTTCGCTCGCAATGACAGTATTTATCAATCCGTAACGTTCTAGATTTTTCTTCGCCACTTTCAAAGCTTCCGGCGAAACATCGGCAAGCGTTGCCGCCGACTGCGGAAAATGCCGCAACAGCGCCACGCCGATGGCCCCGGAACCGGTCCCCAAATCCAAAAAAGAAAACTTTTGTTCTCTGGAAAATCCAGAATGTTTCAAAAAACTTTCGACCAGAATTTCTGTTTCCGGCCGCGGAATGAGGCAGCCTTCATTGACTTCCAGGGTCTCGTCCCAAAAATAGGCCCGCTTGGTCAGATAAGCCAGCGGAACGCGGCTTTTTCTTTTCGCAATAAGGCGTTTATAAATTTCGATTTCGCCGGATGAAAGCCGGGACGAATTTTTTAAATAAAGCTCCACGCGCGTAAGACTCGAGATTTCGCAAAGAAGTCTTTCCGCACTTTGTCTCGCTTCCACTTCGCCGAGCACTTCAAGTTCATCTTCTCCCCATAAAAGGAGCTCGGCAATCTCTGAAAGATTGGATGAGGGACGAGGTGTTGGAAGGGCGGCTTTAGGCTGCATCCGTCAACTTCTTCTCCCTATCGTGACGCTCGAGGGCTTGTACTAATTCGTCCAAATGGCCGTCTAAAATATCATTCAAGCTATGCAAAGTCAAACCGATTCGATGGTCCGTAACCCGTTGATCTGGAAAGTTATACGTTCGAATTTTACCGGACCGGTCCCCCGACCCCACTTGTTCTTTCCGGGCCTTCGCCACCTCTTGATGCTGTTTTTCCTGCATCATTTCATAAATGCGCGCACGCAGAATACGCATGGCTTTAGTTTTATTTTTATGCTGGGAACGCTCGTCCTGGCAGGCCACCACGGTCCCGGTAGGGATATGCGTGATGCGAACCGCCGATTCGGTCTTGTTCACATGCTGTCCGCCGGCACCTGAGGCGCGGTAGACATCGATTTTCAAATCCTTGCTTTCAATTTCCACTTCTTTTTCATCGGCTTCGGGCAAAACCGCAACGGTGACCGCGGAAGTATGGATGCGGCCGCTTGCTTCGGTTTCGGGAACACGCTGGACCCGGTGAATGCCGCTTTCATATTTGAAAAAAGAATAGGCGCGGACCCCGCTGATGGCGAAAATAATTTCTTTGACGCCGCCTTTTCCCGTCAGATTGGAATCCATAATCTCGACCGCCAGCTTATGCTCAGCCGCATATTTGGAATAGGCGCGAAAAAGATCCGCCCCGAAAAGTGCGGCTTCCTCGCCCCCGGTCCCGGCACGAACTTCAATAATCACATCGCGTCCGGCATTAGGATCGGATTCTTTGAAAAGCTCGTTTTCGAGATCCTGAATAATTTTTTCTTTTTTGGCATTTAAATCCGCCGCTTCTTCTTCATAAAGCTTGCGGATTTCCGAATCAAGGTTTTTGTCTGAAAGCGACTGGTTCAACTCGCCCAACTCTTTTTCGATTCTCTTATAATCCTGAAGCGCCTGAACAAAAGGGCGGAGCCTTGCAAGCTCCTTCATTTGCTTTTGATAATTCGCCTGGTCCTTGACGACGCCGGGATTCGACAGTTCTTTCTCGACCTCGCCTAATTTTTGGGCGAATTTCTCAAGCCGTTCAAGAAGAATCATTTTTTCTTAGCGTCCGCGGGTTTCCCTTTAGCCTCTGCAGGGGCCGGGGACTTTCCTTTGGCTTCCTTGAGCTGGTCCTTAAGCGGCTTATTGCCCGTTGTTTTTTTCAACAAAGGGACCGCCGACGTTTTATTGATTTCTACTTTTTTAAGTGACCGCCTTTTTGCGGCAATACCGATGGTCACTTTACCTTCGAATTTTTTCTTAAACCGGTCAATGCGGCCGGCCGTGTCCATCAATCTTTGCTTACCCGTAAAAAACGGGTGGCATTGGGAACAGACGTCTACTTGAATGACGCCGGTCACTGTGCTTTGAGTTTCAATCACGTTTCCGCAGGCGCACCGTATCGTGGCGGCACCATAATTCGGGTGAATTCCTTCTTTCATTTTTTTAATCTCCTTTTTAAATCATAATTCGTCATCCTGAACCGCCGACCCTCTGCGAGGGCAGTAAAAAGCACGAGGCGGTGAAGGAGGCGGGCCTCAGAATGACAGTAACGGCGAATTTACTTGTCAATTTTGTTCATGCTGAGCAAAAACTCGGCGTTGGATTTCGTTTTCGCAAGTCGGTCCACGAGAAGTTCCATGGCCTCGGCCGGATTGAGTTCGTTCAGAACTTTGCGCAGAATCCAAACTCGGTTGAGCTCATCGGGATGCATGAGAATGTCTTCTTTACGGGTATTGGATTTTTTCACATCAATGGCCGGATAAATTCTCTTTTGGAAAAGACCCCGGTCAAGCTGGATTTCCATATTGCCCGTTCCCTTAAATTCTTCAAAAATCACTTCGTCCATGCGTGAACCCGTATCGACAAGGGCGGTGGCGATAATCGTCAAACTACCGCCTTCTTCGATATTGCGCGCAGCACCGAAAAAGCGTTTGGGTTTGTGAAGAGCGCTTGAATCCACACCGCCGGAAAGAATTTTTCCGGAATGAGGGACCACAGTGTTATAAGCGCGCGCAAGACGCGTGATGCTGTCGAGCAAAATCACGACATCGCGCTTATGCTCGACAAGCCGCTTGGCTTTTTCCAGCACAATTTCAGCCACTTGAACATGCCGCTCTGCCGGCTCATCAAAGGTGGAAGAAATGACTTCACCTTTGACCGAACGCTGCATGTCTGTGACTTCTTCCGGACGTTCATCAATCAGAAGAACGATTAAGTACGCGTCCGGATAATTGGTGGTAATGCTGTTGGCGATTTTTTGCAGCAAAATCGTTTTACCGCTGTAAGGCGGGGCCACGATCAAACCGCGCTGGCCGCATCCTATCGGCGTGAGTAAATCCATCACGCGCGAAGAAATCTCGGTGGGTGTGGTTTCCAGGATCAGCCTTTTTTCCGGATAAAGCGGCGTCAGATTATCAAAGGGAATTTTGTCTTTGATTTTCTCCGGATCCTCAAAATTCACCAGTTCCACTTTGAGAAGGGCAAAATAGCGCTCGCCTTCCTTCGGCGGACGGATTTGTCCGCTGACATTGTCTCCCGTGCGCAAATTAAAACGGCGGATTTGGCTCGGGCTCACATAAATATCATCCGGTGAGGGGAGATAATTGTAATTGGGCGAACGCAGAAATCCGAATCCGTCCTGAAGGATTTCGAGCACTCCTTCCCCGAACATCACGCCGGAACGCTCGGCCTGACCCTGCAGGATTTTGAAAATTAAATCCTGTTTTTTCATGCCTGTGGTCCCGTTGATATCAAATTTTCGGGAAAGTTCATGAAGTTCGCTCACCTTCATTTTTTTCAGACTGGCGACATCGAAAAGTTTCTCGCCCGGTTTTGGCGCCGGGACGGGGGCTTCATGAACCGCTGCTGCCTCCTCCCCTCCGTTAAAACGCGGCGGGGGTACGGATTGATTTTCTGGTTTTCTGGGTTGATGCGTTTTTTCTCTTTCTCTTGCCATCGTCTTCACGCGGCTCCTTTCAGGGCAGGAAGGATTTTTTTCCAGGTTTGCTGGACTTCCCGCCGGGTTTCTTGAAGTGTTTTTGAATTATCAATCACGACATCTGCTCGTTTTAATTTTTCCTCCAAAGGTATTTGCACTTTCTGGCGGCGTTTGATTTCCTCTTCTGAAAAACCTTTTTCCAGAAGCCGGCGCTTGACGACCTCGTCCGGCGCCTTCACCACCACGGTTTTATGACAAAATCGATTAAGTCCGGTTTCGAAAAGAAGCGGGACGTCGAGAACAATGACTTCATGGTCCGAATCTTCGAGCTCTTCCACCATGCGCTGAAAAACATAAGGATGAATAATGGCCTCGAGCTTTTTTCTTTTAGCTTCGTCTTGAAAAACAATTTCGGCGATTTGACGGCGGTCAAATCCTTTTCCGGGAACGGGCTTTAAATCTTTGAAAAGCCCGCTGATTTGTTTGGCCACAGGACTTACTTCTAAATAGGCCTCATGCGCGAGCCGGTCGGCCTCCACTGCTTCCGCTCCGAGCTCTTCAAAAAAATGCGACACTGTGGTTTTCCCAGAGCCGAATCCGCCGGTCAAACCCAGAATTAATTTCCCTTTAGGCGGCTTTAATTCTTGTACCATGAATCCCCCACAAACGTGTCGACGCGAAGCGGTACGCGAAGCTTAAAAGCGCTTTCCATTTCTTTCTTGATCATGGCCGTAAATTTTTCTTTTTCCTTTTCCAGAAGATCAAAAACCAATTCGTCGTGGACCTGCATAATCATCAGGCTTTCGAATTTCCCGGCCGCCATTTCTTTTTGAATGTTGATCATGGCCAGCTTGATCAAATCGGCGGCGGAGCCTTGAATCGGAGCATTGACCGCGGCCCGCTCGGCGAATTGGCGTATTTGCATATTTTTGGAATTGATGTCCGGAAAATAAGAACGCCGCCCCAAAATCGTGGTGAGAAATCCCGTTTTGCGCGCGGTTTCTTTTTGCGATTCTATATAATCTTTCACGGTTTTATAACGGTTGAAATAATTTTCGATGAAAGAATCCGCCTCGGTAATCGAAACTCCGAGGTCCCCGGACAGGCCGTACGCGGTCTTTCCGTAAATCACGCTGAAATTAATCACTTTGGCGAAATTCCGCATTTCACGCGTCACATCTTTTTCGCCCACTCCATAAAGGAGCGTCGCCGTGAAATTATGAATATCGCGGTCTTCTTCGAAGGCGTGCGTGAGATTGGGGTCGCCGGACAAATGCGCCAGAATCCTGAGTTCAATTTGGGAATAATCCGCGGAAAAAATTTTGCGTTTGTCCTTTCCGCTTTCACGCGGGACAAAACCTTTGCGAATCATGCGCCCGGTTTCGGTGCGAATGGGAATATTCTGTAAATTGGGTTCTGTGCTGGAAAGCCGCCCCGTGACCGTTGTGGTTTGATGATAGGAGGTATGCACAAGGCCCGTCGCCTGATTCACAATGGCCGGCAAGGCGTCCAGATAAGTGGACCTCAATTTTGATTTTTCCCGGTATTCCAAAAGCATTTTGGGAAGATCATAGGTCATGGCCAGTTTTTCTAAAACGGCAACGTCAGTTGAATAACCCGTTTTTGTCCGCCGAATGGCCGGAAGTTTCATTTTCGTAAAAAGGATGTCGGAAAGCTGTTTGGGGGAATCAATATTGAACTCTTCTCCGGCTTCGCGGTAAATTTTCTGGGAAAGACGATCGAGGTCTTCTGTAGCATTTTCGGAAAGTTCCGCCAGAAACTTAAGGTCCAAACTCACACCGTTCATTTCCATTTCCGCCAGCACTCCGGCCAGCGGAAGCTCAAGTTCCGTCATCAGTTTTAAAAGGCCGTGTTCTTCCAGTTTTTGTTTAAGCACAGGTACAAGGCGGAAAACGCAGTCCGCGTCTTCGGCCGCGTATTCAGCGATTTTTTCAAGCAGCACCTGGTCCATAGTGATTTGCTTTTTACCGGTCCCGATTAAGGAATCGGTGGTAATTTTTTTGACGCTTAAATGTTCCAGGCTGATGTCATCCAAATTGTGATTGCGCCGCAGCGGATTGACCAGATAGCTCGCCAGCATGGTGTCGAAGGTAATGCCCCGGATTTCAATGCCGTGGCGTTTCAGAACAATCCAGTCATATTTAAAATTTTGCCCGTACTTTTCTTGGGAAGGGTTTTCTAAAATAGGCCGCATGGCCGCGAGGACTTTTTCCAGAGGAAGGCCCGGGCCTTGATGTTTTTTCGAGGAAATCGGCAAATAAACCGCCTCATAATCTTTCCAGCAAAAACTCATCCCTACGAGTTCGGCTTTGATCGGGTCGCTCGAGGTGGTTTCGGTATCAAAGCTGAAGGCCTTGGCCTTTTTTAAATCGGCAATGAGTTTTTCAAAATCTTTTTCGGTTTGAACGATTTTATAACGGCGGCTTGCCTGCTGGGTTTCGCCGGTCGGCATGCAGTCTTTCATCAGCGTACGGAATTCGAAATGTTTAAAAAATTCAAAAAGTTTGGCCTGGTCCGGCGTCTGCAGCTTCATTTGGTCCCAATCGATATCAAAAGGCACTTGCGTATCGATCAGAGCAAGGTCCTTGGAAAGGCGGGCCAGCGATTCATTTTCTTTGAAAAGGGCCTGCTGGGATTTGGATTTAAGACGGCTGGTATGCGCGAGTAAATTTTCTACGGAACCAAATTCCTGAATGAGTTTGACGGCGGTTTTTTCCCCCACGCCGGGCACGCCCGGAATATTGTCTGAGGCATCACCCATCAGGGCCATGACATCGGCCACTTTTTCAGGGCCAAGGCCGTCAAATTTTTTCTCCACTTCTTTGGCGTCAAAAATCATATCTTCTTTGTACGGATTGAGTACTTTGATCCTTTCACTCACCAGCTGAAACATGTCCTTGTCTCCGGTGACCAGTAAAACATCCAAACCTTTTTTTGCGGCTTTGCCCGCAATCGTGCCCAGCAAATCATCCGCTTCATAGCCCGCCTCTTCATACACGGCAAGGGGCCAGGCGCGGCAGAAATTCTTAATCGGCTCAAGCTGTGCCACCAAATCGTCCGGCATGGGCTTGCGATGGGCCTTGTATTCCTTATAGCGCTGGTGGCGGAAAGTTGGTTCCTTGCGGTCAAAACAAACTGCCATATAATCCGGTTTTTTTTCCTCGATCAGCTTGCGCATCATGGTGACAAAACCGTAAATGGCGTTTGTGGGTTCCCCTTTAGAATTGGACAAAGAGCGTATGGCGTAATAGGCCCGATAGCAAAACGAGGTTCCGTCGATTAAAAAAAGCTTGGGGCGATTTTCGGCGTACAAATTCATCGGTATGACAAGGAATGAACTATGGGCTCTTAAGTTTTGTGATAGATTTGGAAATTTCAGGCTTTCTTAGCGGAACTTGGATTGGCCTTAACTCTAAACGCGGGCATAGGATAGTCAAAGTTCCTGCGCGCGTCAAGCACTTATTTTTTAACAGTATAGGCCCCGGCTACGGGTTTGACGGCCCTATTGGCAAGCTCTTTAGGGTCCTGGGCAACGTCCATCATGGCGTCATAACTGATAATGCCCGAGGTGTGCAGCTCTTTGAGATGGTCGTCGAGGGACTTCATGCCGTGTTTCATGCCCGTCTGGATTTCAGAGACAATTTGAAAGGTTTTTCCTTCCCGGATGAGGTTTCGTATAGCGGGAGTGGCGATCATAATTTCAAAGGCCGCCGCACGTCCTTTGCCGTCAAGGCGCGGAATAAGCGCTTGCGAGATTACCGCCATCACGGTTGAGGCCAGCTGGACCCGGATTTGGGTCTGCTGATGCGCCGGGAAAACGTCAATAATGCGGTCGACCGTCCTGGCGGCACCTGTTGTATGAAGTGTGGAAAAAACCAAATGGCCGGTTTCTGCGGCACGAATCGCGGCTTCCATGGTGGCAAGATCGCGCATTTCGCCAATTAAAATAACGTCCGGATCCTGGCGCAAAGCCTTGACCACGGCATCGGAAAAACTTTCCACATCCTGTCCCAGTTCGCGCTGAGTTACCACGGACTTTTTGTGGGGATGGACGAATTCGATCGGATCTTCCACCGTAATAATATGACGCGCGAAGTTTTCATTAATATAGTTGAGCATCGTGGCCAGCGTGGTGGTTTTGCCGGAACCCGTGGGCCCGGTCACAAGAATCAACCCCCGCGGACGGGACAAAAGTTCGAGAAGGGCTTTCGGCAGGCCGATTTGTTCAAAACTGTAAAACTTGGAAGGCAGGAGGCGCAGCACCATGGCGTAAGTTCCCTGCTGTTTAAAACAGGAGACGCGAAAGCGTGCTTTGTTACCAAAAGAAAAACCAAAATCAATGCCGCCCACTTCTTCGACTTTTTTCCGCTGTTCTTCGGTGGTGATTTCGCGCGCCAGACTTTCTGTGTCTTCGGGGGTCAAAGGCTTATCATCAATGGAAACTATTTCGCCGGAAATACGGATCGAGCGGGGGCGTCCCACACTTAAATGAATGTCGGAAGCCTGCTTTTCAATTGCATAATTTAGAGTCACTTCAATCGCCATGATAACCTCTCGTAAAGTGTAACATATAGGGCTCTTAGGCCGCCAGAACCAGCAAAATCCCAGTCCATGAAAGCGTCAAAAGGGCGCAGGTCAGCAGAAAAATCGGCAGGCCCAAAAGCGCTTGAGGAAGCGAAGAAAAAAGTAATCTTTGCCTGAGTCCCACCATTGAAATTTCAAAAATTAAAATCCCGGCACCAAGATGAGCCAAGGCCGTAGAAGTCCCGGCTGAAAAGACAAAAGAATCGCTTTGAAGAAAAACCGTAAGGCCTAAAAGCACCAGAAAAAACTCCTCTTTTTTCTTCAGGGCCTGGCTTATGGCATAGGCGCCGATCCAGGCGGAGAAAAAGCCGGCCTCGCGGCTGAAATCAAGCCCTATTCCTATCTTTAAGAAGAAAGAATAAATTAAAAGAAGAAAAACGGCGCCGAGTATAAGGGTTAAAACCTCTTCGAGAAACGGCAGCATCGTGTTAAGAGTTTTTGGGCCATTTTCCTTTTTAAAAACTAGAATCATGCCAAAGGCGGTAATAAAAAAAAGATAAGCGTTCATGCGTATTCTCTCGCCGGTTTTTTACCAGCCAAAACCGCTAAAAGCGCCAAAATGAGAATCGGCCCGCAGGGATGTTCTAAAAATGAAAGCGAAAGCCATCGGAGGGAAATTTCTGAAAAGACGCCGATGGAACAAGCTATGAGACAAAAGCCGGCACCGCGCCAAAAAATTTTCTGATAAATTTCTTTGCCGGGACGTTTTTGAAAAACTTCCCCGGGAAAAAGCAAATAAAGGCTGACGGCCCATAAAGGTTCAAAATGCCAGATATAAAACCCGATTTGAGTCATAACGCCGATCCAAATCATAAGGGCCCATTTTTTCAATGGATCGGGATAAAGCCGCGCCGTGATTTTGAAAAAGAGCGCTGTAAACCAGACATGCAAGGCGGTCAGAAAACCAATGGTAAAGGCGGACTGCAAATCCGACATAAAAATCAAAAGCGGCAGAACAGCCAGAAAAATCCTAGGAGAGAGCCATGGCTTTGAAAGCTCTTTCAAAGGAAGGACGGTCATTTTTTCACTCGCTTCCGGGCGTTAAACCAGGCGTCCATCCACGGAACCAGAACATTCATCATAAGAATGGCGTAAAGGGTGGATTGAAGATAACTGGCCCCGCGTGATTTCAAAAAAATGGCGGCGCCCGCACAAAGAAAAGAAAAAAGCCGGGCGGCTTGTTTTTCAAGAGGCGTCGTCACAGGGTCTGTAATGATAAAAAAAGCCGCTAGACAAGTAAGATTCGCCGTCAGAAAAAAAGAAGGGCTGAGCCCGAATAAAAGAGAAAAAATGGTTCCGGAGACAAAATAGCAAATCGGCCGAGACCAGTCGGTCTTGCCCAGCCACAGAATAAATAGGCCGCCGATTCCCAACGCCGCAATCCATACGGCGGAAGCACCGGGCATTTCTACCATCGCCGGCCAATTCATGGCTTGAGGAAAACTGATTCCCAGAAAAATTCGTCCGATGAGCGCCGGATTAAAAGGATTGGAGCCTAATCCGCCAAAACACATTTTGCCGGCAAAAACCGCAAAGAAAGCGCCAAGCGCGGCGACCCATGAAACTAAATCCGGCGGAAGAAGAAGGGAAAAAAGGAGCGCGGTAAAAATGGTGCTGCCGTTTCCAAGCGAAATTTTAATCCGGAATAATTTTCCGCCGGCAACTTCGCCTAAAAATCCGCCGGCCAATGAAACAAGGACCAATCGGAAAGCATCGAGGCGAAAAAAAATGAGGGCGACGATAATGGCCGGCAGAAGCGCCCCAACCGCTTTTGCCATGACATCCGAAACAGATTCCGCAGCATGGATGTGAGGAGTTTTAGATTCGGAGTAACGGTTCACGGAATAATGAATTCCGGTTTCGTTATTTTTTCTTTGAAAGCTCTGCTTCAATCGTACGGCTCAGGGCGTCAATCGGCTGGGCCCCGGACGACAGCTTTCCGTTGATGAAAAGCGTCGGTGTCCCGCGCACCCCGATTTTGTTTCCCGCCGCAATATCGCTGTCAACTGCGGCTTTGCCGCGCCCGTTTTTCAAGCAATCTTCGAATTTTTTCTGATTGAGAGAAAATTTTTGGGCCAGAGCGGTCAAAGCCTCGTCGCCTTGAGGCGGCTGGTCTGAGGAAAAAATTGCGTCATGATATTCCCAAAATTTTCCCTGTTCTCCGGCACAGGCGGAAGCTTCGTGGGTGCGTTGAGCACCGGCGTGCATAGGCAGCGGAAAATGCCGCCAAATCCGCCGCAATTTTCCAGGATATTTTTTCATCGCTTCTTCAAGGGTCGGCGTTAACCGTTTGCAGAACGGGCAGTAAAAATCACTGAACTCCACAATAGTCACGGGAGCATTTTCCGGACCTTGTGAGGGTTTGCCTTTCAAATCCTCAAATTTAACGGCGGCTTGCGGTGCAGGCGGCTGGCCGGGCGGATTTTGTCCGGGGCGGCCAGGCCCTCCCTTTTGAGCGGCCTCAAGCTGCGCATTACGGACCATTAAAACCTCGATTTTTTTCGTGAACCATGAATAACGGAAAAAATCCCAGCTTTGAACTGCAAAAATAAGAATCATGGCAATAATCACTCCAGTCAAAATACCTCTAAAAAAATCGTTTTCGATCTTCATGAATTCCTCCCATTCAATGTTAATACGTGGTGTTTAGCTTCAAGCATGAGTTCGGTCATGGGGCGCTGGGCCGGACAGACATAGGCGCAAAGCCCGCAAAGTGTACATAGGTTAACGTCCTCTTTGGTAATAAATTCAAAGATGTTTTTCTCTACCGCGATAGAAATCGTGGCCGGAGAAATGGCCGGCGGGCAGACTTCAACGCATCGTCCGCATCGTATGCAGGCTTCTATTTCCCCTTTTTCAGTCAATTCTTTTGGCAAAGCCAGAATGGCCCGCGTCTCGGCGATTACGGGAACATCCGTGGATTCCTGGGAAATGCCCCGCATCGGCCCTCCCATAATCACGGCTCCCGGCGTGCGCAAAAGACCGCGTACGCTTTTGAAGCAATCGTCAAAAGAAGTGCCGAGCCGCGCATAAATATTTTTGGGTTCCATCACGCATTCCCCGCCGACGGTCACAACCCTTTCATAAAGAGGTTTTTGCAAAGCCACAGCTTCATAAACGGCAAATGACGCGGCAACGGAGAAAACGAGCGTGCCGCCGTCATTCTGAGGCACAAAGGGCCGAAGAATCCCGGCTCTGAGATGCTTCGCTTCGCTCAGCATGACGGCTTGAACCAACAAATCCTCATCCTCCTGAGGATAGCGGGTGGGAAAAATGGCCACGTCGAAATCTTTCCATTTGAGAAAATAGATTTTACTTTTAAGAAGTTCGGCCGGCTCCAATTTGTTGTCCTCAACGGCAATGATGACTCTTTCGGCCCCTAAAACATGCCGGAGAATTTCTGCGCCTTTTAAAATTTCCACAGGATGCGACATCATCAGCGCATGATCCGCCGTAAGATACGGCTCGGACTCACAACCATTTAAAACCAGCGTGTGAATTTTTCTTTGAGATTGGGCCGCACGGATTTTTGCATGAAGCGATTGTCCGTCAGCTAAATCCACAAGCCCGGAGTCCTGAAACAAGGCCAGTGTTTCTTCCGGTGCAAGGGCTTCCCACCCGTTTCTTTCTTTCCCGACTCCCGTCAAAGTTTCGTCCCGGCCGTCGCTGGTAATTTCAATCGCGCGCGAAATATGATGAAGGGGATGAGAAAAAGCGCTCACGGCTGTGACTTCTCCGGAAAGACTGGCATGAAGGGCCACAGCATCCGGATGTTTTGGAATGGCAATTTTTTGTCCGGCCTTAACGTGAGTTCCGATTTCAACGCAAGGGCTGGAAAAAACTCCCTGACTTTGCATTAAGGGAATGCGGACTTTTTGGGCAGGACGGGGGCGGTGAATAGTCCAGGTGATGAGGGTGGTTTCTTTTTTATCGTTTAAGCAAAGTCCGCCGCGCATTAGGAATACTGGTCAATCCAGCCTCCGCCCAAAACGCGTGTGCCGTCATAAAAAACCGCGGCCTGGCCGGGAGTGATTGCTTCCTGGGACTGGTCGAAACAAACCTCGACTTGTCCATTTTCCAAAAGACTGAGCGTGGCCGGCGATTTTTCATGCTGAGAACGAATTTTGACATGGGCCCTGATTCCGGAATTAACCGCCGGCTTTAAAAACCACTGAGCCCTTCCCACTAAACAGCGGGCATTCAGCACTTCTTCTTTGGTGCCGACCACCACTTCGTTTTTCTGCGGGTCGGTTTCTAAAACATAAAGTCTTTCCTTGGCCGGAACGCCGAGGCCGCGGCGCTGGCCGCGTGTATAATGAAAAAATCCGCGGTGCCGGCCCAGCACTTTTCCTTCGCGCGTGCGTATGTCGCCCGTCTCAGGCTCTTTTGCCTCTTCGGAATTTTTTCCGGCAAATTCGCGTTCG
>JACPXL010000041.1 GCA_016196555.1 Candidatus Omnitrophota bacterium
AAGAACACCGTCACGACCTTCCAATATAACGATTCCACAAAACAGTACACGATTACAAGTGGGACAACGATTCAAACGCTTGCTTACGGAACTGACAATCAAGCAGGCACGGAAGACGATGTTTTCTTAAAAGTACAATTTGTGAATGCGGATGGCGAGACCTTAGTCCAGGAACTTGATGCAGAAGGTCGCGTTACAAAAATCACCAATGTCACAAAAAATGAAGTTACGAATTTTAGTTACAACAACACCACCCGAAAATACACGGTGACGAGCGGGACAACGATTCAAACTTTGTCCTATGGAATTGATAATCAGCCGGGGACTGATGATGATGAGCTTCTTCGCGTACAAAGTGTCAATGAAGAAGGCGATACGATTCTGCAGGAATTAGACCCCGTTTCAAGACGAGTCACAAAAATTATCAATCAAACGAAAAATATCGAGACGGTATTCCAATATAACGACTCCCAGAAGAAATACACGATTACAAGCGGCGCGACAATTCAAATTCTTGCTTACGGAACAGATAATCAATCTGGAACAGAAGACGACGTGCTTTTGACGGTCCAGTTTGTGAATGAAGACGGCGAGACCATTCTGCAAGAACTTGATAATCAAAACCGTGTGTCAAAGATTACGAATGTTACGAAGAACACCGTCACGACATTTCAATATAACGATACGACCAAACAATACACAATCACAAGCGGTACGACAAAACAGACACTCGCTTATGGCCCAGACAATCAAGCTGGTACAGATGATGACCTTCTTTTAAGTGTAGAAAGTAAGAATGATGACAATGATCAAATTATTCAGGAGCTCGACAATCAAGGCAGGCTTTTAAAACTTACGAATGTCACGAAAAACACAGTCACGACTTTCGTCTATAACGATGCTGCTAAAACCTATCTCATCACAACCGGAACAACCAAACAAACCTTGTCCTATGGCCCTGATAATCAAGCAGGAACAGAGGATGATTTAGTGCTGCAAGTTGAATTTGTCACTGATGCCGGCGAGAAATTAATCCAGGAATTTAACACTCTTGGCCGCATTGTGAAACTGACCAATGTCACAAAGAATACTGTGACGGCCTTCCAATATAACGATTCCACAAAGCAATTCGCGGTAACGACTGGATCAACTATCCAAACAATTGGATACGGTCCTGATGCTGAGCCGAATACGGATGATGACATTGTCCTCAGTACGGACCAGATCAGTGAGCAAGGGGACTCGATCACGCAGCAGCTTGACGCTCAAGGCCGAGTGATTAAGATCACGAATAACACGAAAAACATCGTGACGACCTTTCAATATAACGATGCTGCTAAGACTTACACGATTACTAGCGGAACCACGATTCAGACTTTATCGTATGGAACAGACAATCAAGCCGGTACAGACGATGATTTGCTCTTGCAAGTTCAGTTTATGAATAGCGATGGAGAGACATTGATTCAAGAGATCAATCCTCAAGGCCGTGTTACAAAAATTACGAATCAAACCAAGAATGTAATTACCACCTTCTTATATAACGATTCGACTAAGCGTTACACAATCACAACCGGCGATACGGTGCAGACGCTTTCATATGGCACGGATAATGAACCGGGGACAGATGATGATTTAGTTATCGAAGTAATATCAAAGAATCAAGACGGCGATACGCTTCGCCAGGAGCTTGATAATCTTGGCCGCGTTACGAAGATTACGAATCAAACTAAAAATACAGTTACAACCTTTCAATATAACGACGCCACGAAGACTTATACGATCACAAGCGGCACAACGATTCAAACATTAGGTTATGGCGCGGACAATGAAGCGGGAACAGAAGACGATGTCTTTTTAAATGTTGCGTTTGTCAGTGAAGAAGGCGATTCGTTGACGCAGGAACTTGACCCTCAAGGCCGCATGACGATTCAAACGCTTGCTTACGGAACTGACAATCAAGCAGGCACGGAAGACGACGTTTTCTTAAAAGTACAATTTGTGAATGCAGACGGCGAAACCATGATGCAGGAGCTTGACGCTGAAGGGCGTGTTACAAAAATCACCAACGTCACAAAAAATGAAGTCACGAATTTCAGTTATAACAATGCCACCCGAAAATACACGGTAACGAGCGGGACAACGATTCAAACGCTTGCTTACGGCATCGATAATCAAGCTGGGACTGACGATGACGCACTCTTGACAGTGCAGTTCGTGAATGAGGATGGCGACACGATTTTGCAGGAACTAGATCCTGTCACTGGCCGAGTCACAACGATTACGAATGTTACGAAAAACATAGTAACCACCTTTCAATATAACGACGCCCAGAAGAAATATACGATTACAAGCGGCGCGACAATTCAAATTCTTGGTTACGGAACAGATAATCAAGCAGGGACGGAAGACGATGTACTGCTTACCGTCCAATTTGTGAATGAAGACGGCGAGACAATTCTGCAGGAGATCGATAGCCAAAACCGTGTGGCAAAAATCACCAATGTTACAAAGAATATCGTCAGCACATTTCAATATAACGATGCGACTAAACAATACACAGTCATAAGCGGTACGACGAAACAAACCCTCTCTTACGGTCCTGATAATCAAGCCGGTACGGATGATGACGTACTTTTAAAAGTCGAAAGTTCTAACGACAGTGGCGATCAAATCATTCAGGAGCTCGATAATCAAGGCCGTCTTTTAAAGCTCACAAATATCACGAAAAATGAAGTCACGACATTTGCCTACGATGATAATGCTAAAAAATATACGGTCACTAGCGGGACGACAAAACAAACTTTGTCGTACGGCCTGGATAATCAAGCGGGGACCGATGATGATTTAGTGCTGCAAGTTGAATTTGTCAGTGATGCGGGAGACAAGTTGATCCAAGAACTCAACAGCCTCGGCCGCATTGTAAAACTCACCAATGTCACAAAGAATACCGTGACGACTTTCATCTATAACGATTCCGCCAAGCGATTCACTGTGACGACAGGGTCAACCGTCCAGACAATCGGATACGGTCCTGACGGCGAGCCCAATACGGATGATGATATCTTGATAAGCGCTGAACAGGTGAATGATGAAGGAGATTCCATCACACAAGAACTTGACACGCAAGGCCGCGTGAGCAAGATCACAAATAATACAAAGAATACTGTTACAACTTTCCAATATAACGACAGCACGAAGCAATTTACCGTCACAAGCGGGACCACGATTCAAACGCTTTCCTACGGCGCAGATAATGAACCTAATACCGACGATGATTTGCTCTTGCAAGTTCAATTTGTGAATAGCGATGGAGAAACATTAATTCAGGAACTCAATCCTCAAGGCCGTGTCACAAAGATTACGAATGTCACTAAAAATGTAATTACCACCTTCCTATATAACGATTTGACTAAGCGTTACACAATCACAACCAGCGATACAGTGCAGACGCTTTCATATGGCACGGATAATGAGCCGGGGACAGATGATGATTTGGTTATTGAGGTCGTATCAAAGAATCAAGATGGAGATACGCTTCGCCAAGAGCTGGATAATCTTGGCCGTGTAATCAAAATCACGAATATTACCAAAGATACAATCACAACCTTCCAATATAACGATGTTGCTAAAACCTACACGATCACAAGTGGCACCACGATTCAGACACTAGGTTATGGCGCAGACAACGAAGCTGGGACCGAGGACGATGTTTTCCTCAATGTTGTGTTTGTCAGTGAAGAGGGTGATTCGCTGACGCAGGAACTTGACCCTCAAGGCCGTGTAATCAAAATCACGAATAATACGAAGAACACCGTCACGGCCTTTCAATATAACGATGCTACGAAGACCTACACCGTTACAAGCGGTACCACAATTCAAACGCTCGCCTATGGAGCGGACAATTTAGCCGGAACGGAAGACGATGTTTTCTTAAAGGTGCAATTTGTGAATGCAGACGGCGAGATCATGGTGCAGGATCTGGATGCCCAAGGCCGAGTGACTCAGATTACCAATGTCACAAAGAACGAAATCACAACTTTTAGCTATAACAATGCCGCGAAACAATACACGGTAACAAGCGGTACCACGATTCAAACGATATCATACGGGCCGGATAATTTACCGGGTACAGATGATGATTCTCTGATGATTGTCGAAAGTGTGAGTCAGGATGGAGATCGCTTGATTCAAGAATTAGATATGTCGGGCCGCGTGACCAGCATTCGAAATGTCACAAAAAATACGCTTACGACCTTCCAATATAACGAATCCGAGAAAAAATATACTGCGACAAGCGGCACCACGATACAAACACTCGCTTATGGTCCGGATAATCAAGGAGGCACTGAAGACGATGTGTTTTTGACAGTGCAATTTGTAAACGAAGATGGGGATACGCTGATTCAGGAATTTAATAGCAATGAGCGTGTGATTAAAATCACCAACGTCACAAAGAACACGGTGACGACTTTCCAATATAACGATCAAACCAAAATCTATATCGTGACAAGCGGTGATGTGACCCAGCATCTCACCTATGGTCTGGATAATCAGCCGGGAACCGAGGATGATTTGCTCGTTCTGATTCAAGACCGCCAGGCCAATCAAACCATTCGCGTCAATTATGACAATAATTTGAATGTCATTTCGCAGGATTTTTTCCAAGGAATTGCTGAAAGTGCCGGCGTTGGTAGTCTGCAAAAAATTCAGACCGTGAATTTTGACGCTAACGGGGTGCAGACAGTTCAAAATTTTGCGGAACAAACTTTTCAAAAATTTGATGCGCAAAATCGTTTGATCGAAACCGGCCGCATCGATACAAATGGCGTCCGTGTTGCGCAGCAAACTTTTGAATATGGAACGGCCGGCCGGGTTTTGGCGAAAAGTACGGATGGAACGTATCAGAGCTATGAATATGATGCGGCGAAAAATGAAATTGGCAAGTTGGTGGAATCCGGAATCATCAATGCTCAGGGAATTCGTACGGCGCAGCAAACTTATGATTACGGCACGGCTGGCCGTGTTGCGGTAACGAATACGGACGGAACTTATCAGTCTTATGAATACAATGCAGCGGACAATGAAATTGGTAAATTGGTGGAATCTGGAATCGTCAATACGCAGGGAATTCGCACTGCGCAGCAAAATTATGATTACGGCACTGCAGGCCGTGTTGCGGTGACGAATACGGATGGAACTTATCAGAGTTATGAATACAACGCAGCGGACAATGAAATCGGCAAGTTGGTGGAATCCGGAATCGTCAATACGCAGGGAATTCGCACTGCACAGCAAACTTATGATTACAGCACTGCGGGCCGTGTCGCGGTGACGAATACGGATGGGACTTATCAATCTTATGAATACGACGCAGCAGAAAATCAAATCGGTAAATTAGTGGAATCAGGAGCCGTCAACGCGCAGGGAATTCGCACGGCCCAGCAGAATTATGATTACGGAGTTCCGGGCCGCGTTGCGGTGACAAATCCCGATGGGACTTATCAATCGTATGAATATAACGCCGCAGAAAACGAGATTGGGAAACTGGTTGAGTCCGGGCTCGTGAATACGCAGGGAATTCGTACGGCGCAGCAGAATTTCAACTATGAAACAGCCGGACAAGTTTCGGTGAGCAATGCAGACGGGACCTATCAGACCTATGAGTTTGATGCGTCCCAGAATGAAATTGGTAAATTGGTGGAATCGGGGACCGTGAATGCGCAGGGAATTCGTACGGCCCAGCAAACTTATGATTATGCGACAGCCGGGCGTGTTGCTGTGACGAATACGGATGGGACTTATCAAAAATATGAGTACGATGCAGCGAATAATGAGATTGGAAGGTTAGTCGAAGCCGGAGTTGTCAACGCACAGGGAATCCGCATGCTTCAACAAACTTATGATTACGGTCTTTCTAATCGCGTGACGGTTGGGAATACGGACGGCACCTATCAGACCTACGAATTTGATGCTGCACAAAATCAAATCGGAAGACTCGTAGAATCGGGTGCGCTGAATGTTCAAGGCGCCAAAGTGGTGCAAAACAATTATGACTACAATGTCCCGGACCGTGTGACGATTACCGGCACAGACAACAATTATCAAACTTATGAATTTAACAGTACCGAAAATGAAATCGGCCGGATTCTTGAAGCGGGCAAACTCGGGACCGATCAGGGGAAAATTCCTGAGTCGACTTATGATTACGGCGTTGCAGGGGAAACCTCAGTCCGTGATTTGGTCAATCAAGTCACGAATGTTTTTGACGGTCAAAACAAACTTCTCCGCCACATCGATAAAAACAATATTACGACATTCTTTGAAAGTGGAATTATCAAATCCATTGTGGATGCCAACGGCATTGCGCTTCGAAGCTATCAGCTGAACTTTGATCCTAACACCAATCAAATCCTCGGTGCTGAGTTTGCTGGCAGCAGCGTAGTCCCTGCGACTTTCCAAATTGTGGACCCGCAGCTTAGCCGGCGAATCCATCAAAACGGCGTGACCCAAAACTTCATCACGGAAAATAGCGGCAAAAAACAATTTGTTTTAACCGATATTCTTGGAATTGCCCAGATCGGCACCGATGAAAACGGAAAACCAGTCATTTATTTTAATACCGGCACCGTGGTCCGTTATAAGGCAGATCCGGCGGGCACCGATCAAAACGTGATCGACCAAATTATTAACCTGCAGGGAAGGATTCAATATCAAATCCGCTCAGCCAATGATCTTCCGGCCAATACTCCGGCCGATGCTCCTTACCGAGCTTTTCTCAATAGTGATGCTTCCGATGTGGACATTAGTCTTTTGAAAGACAACTCCGGCTACATTGTTTATAAGAAGGACGGAAACGGCAAGACCATGCTGGATGCAAATGGTCAGGAAATTATTGATTTTTCAGTCGAGTTCGACGGGACGGCAAGATTTTATATTTATAACGATGACGGCAATGTTGATTTAGACCGCATTGTTGAACGGGAAAAGTATACGACCGCTCGCGACGGCAAAATCATTACGGAAACAATTTATCAAGATCAAACCGGCCATATTAATCACATCCTCACTTACAATCGTGACGGCGCGAAAATCGTCCAGCGCAGCGATTATCGTTATGATGATTCGACACCGCCGGATCCGGACCGGGTTGAGCAATATGATGTCACCACGCTTACGGATTCAGAAATCCGTAATCCGGCATTGCTTTCAGGCCGCACTAATCTTGTTCCCGAAAATACCATTTTCTATCGACTGTCTTCTTTTGATCCCGAAGGCAGTGATCAGCTCCTCATTGACCATATTACGGACAAGCACGGCAATATCAGTACTTACACTTATACGGCCGAAGGATTTATTCAATCGGTAGAACAAAAAGATTCCGGCGGCCGTTTTCTTTCTCTGACGAAATATGAGCAGGGGCCTTTCTATAATGATCGTGTCAAATCCGTCACCACGCCCACACGCCATCAGATTTTTCATTACAACAGCCAAAGCGAATTGATTTTTATTGATACTTACAAAATTGTTAATGAAGTCGATGTCGCCGGCCAGCCGGGAGACGACGAAATCGAGAGTTCTGTTCACATGGACGAGCAGGTGCCGGCGCTCGAATTCAATTACCGGGAAGGTTCAGTTTCGGGTTATCGCCTGACCGCTTATAACGAACAGGGCCTGGCTTTGTACACCGATGAATATGCGGTCCGCGGCGCGGCGGATATTACATGGAGCGCGGTCCAGGCCAAAATCGACGAAAGCACAACGGATTCAATTGATACCGTTCAAGAAGGATTTGATGCTTTATGGAATGCTGCCGGTGTGACGCATGATGACCGGCGGGCTAATCGCACTTACTTTGATGCCAATGGCGTCCGCCCAGTTTATGCCGTTGCTTTAAATGCTAACGGCGAAGCTGCGCGCCTGAGCGAATTCCATTATGACAATCGGGATGCAGATCTTCAGTCTATTGACCAATGGAATATTCGCGGGAATGCTTCCTTTGCTGCTTTGCCTTCTAATTCCCAGACTATTCAGCTGCCGCCGGATTCCTCCAAGCTTGACAGCACGGTTTATTTTGACGAAGGCGGTGAACGCACGGAATTTTCGGTCAATTATCGTTATGTTGAATCCCAAGGGCAGCTTGCGCGGCAAATTTCCGATTATACGGTTTTTGGATTTGCGGCGGACGCTTCAACGGTCATTTATACAGACAATTATGAGGTCCGCAATGATTCGGAAATAACGGCGGAAAGAATTCAAAGTAAAATTGCGGAAAGTCCAACGGATAATATCCGGACCATCCGGGAAGCTATCAATTCGCTTCTTGCCGACAGCTCCCGTGATGATGTTCAGACCAGCCGCGTTTTTGTGGATGACCAGCAAAACCCCATTTTGAATTTGACTTTAAATACGCAAGGTTATGTCGAAAGTGTTTTGACCTATCATTTTGATTCTCAAACGGGCACGCTTGTTTATATCGACAGCCACCGGATGAAAGATAGCGACAATAATCCTGACAATGGGCTCACGTTAGTGAAATTTGATCCTGCTTCAATGAATTCTCCGACGGCTTCTGTAGTGGCCGCGCTTTATGAAACGAATCAATTTTCGACACGGACTTTTGTGGATGAAGATTCCAATCCTTCCATCGTTATGAATATTTCAGAGAATCAGAAAATCTCGAGTCTTTCTAAATTGGGTTATAACGCCGAGGGACAGGCCATCTTCACGGATAGTCCCAAAATGCTGATTAAAAATCAATCCTTCACGAGCCAAAATTACGACACATTGGCAGAGATTACAGCGGCGGCCGGCACTCTTTATCATGCGGATGCAATTGATAGCCGTACCTTCCTTGACGCAAGTGGAAATCCCGTCATGAATTTAACCGTCAATGCAGAAAACAAAGTCTCGGGAATTTCCAAGCTCTTTGATTTTGACAGCGACGGCGATTTAGACGCAGTGGATAATTTGAAACTGGTCGAGCCTCCGTCTTCATTTAATGCCGCTGCGATGAAAAATCCCGTTTCGGTGGCCGGTCTCATTGCAAGTCCCGAGAAAATCGAAAGCCGCACCTTCCTTGATGCGAACGGCAATCCGGTCATGAGTCTTACGATTGATGCGGAAGGAAAAGTGTCCGGAATTTCAAAACTTTATGATTTTGATAATGATGGGGATTTGGATGCCGTTGATTCTTTAAAATTAGTGCAGCCGATTTCACCGTTCAATGGGGCGGCGATGAAAGACGCAGCTTCGGTAGCGGGTTTAATCGCAACTCCAGAAAAAGTCGAAAGCCGCACCTTCCTCGATGCGGATAGCAATCCCGTAATGAGTTTAACGGTTGATTCAGAAGGAAAAGTATCCGGGATTTCGAAGCTCTATGATTTTGATCATGACGGAGATTTGGACGCGGTCGACAACTTAAAGCTTACTTCAACGACCACGGCTTTTGATCAAAATGCGATGAAAAGCCCGGCCGTTCCCTCGGTCGTCGCATTGATTGCAAGTCCCGAGAAAATCGAAACCCGCACATTCCTTGATGCTGACGGTAATCCCGTGATGAGTCTTACGATCGACGCAGAAGGAAAAGTGTCCGGTATTTCAAAGCTTTTTGATTTTGATAGTGATGGTGATTTAGACGCCGTCGATTCCCTGAAACTCGTCCAGCCGATTTCCAACTTTAATGCCGCTTCTATGAAAGATCCTGGCAATGTTGCTAATTTGATCGCAACTCCTGAAAAGGTAGAGAGCCGCACATTCCTCGACGCACAAGGCAATCCGACCATGAGCCTCACGATTGATGCGGAAGGCAAAGTCTCCGGAATTTCGAAACTCTATGACTTCGACGCTGACGGTGATCTTGATGCGGTTGATTCTCTGAAGCTTGCTCAACCGATTTCCAGCTTTAATGCCGCGACGATGAAAGATGCGGCTTCGACCGCCAATCTCCTTGCGGTCCCTGAAAAAGTCGAGAGCCGCACATTCCTCGACGCACAAGGGAATCCCGTGATGAGCCTTACGATTGATGAGAGCGGAAAGGTCTCGGGGATTTCTAAGCTTTATGACTTTGATGCTGACGGTGATCTTGATGCGGTTGATTCACTGAAACTCGCTCAACCGATTTCTAGCTTTAATGTTGAAACCATGAAAGATCCGGCTTCGGTTGCAGAGCTCATTGCGAGCCCTGAAAAAGTCGAGAGCCGCACATTCCTCGACGCACAAGGGAATCCCGTGATGAGCCTTACGATTGATTCGGAAGGCAAAGTCTCCGGCATTTCGAAACTCTACGATTTCGATAACGACGGCGACCTTGATGCGGTTGATTCACTGAAACTCGCTCAGCCTATTTCCAGCTTCAATTCCGCGACGATGAAAGACCCTGCTTCAGTTGCGAATCTCATTGCAACTCCTGAAAAGGTGGAGAGCCGCACCTTTCTCGATGCGAATGGCAATCCTGTCATGAGTCTTACGATTGATTCGGAAGGAAAAGTGTCGGGCATTTCAAAGCTTTTTGACTTTGATAATGACGGCGATCTTGATGCAGTTGATTCTTTGAAACTTGCCCAGCCGATTTCTAATTTCAATGCCGCGACGATGAAGGATCCGGCTGCGGTCGCTAATCTTATTGCAACGCCTGAGAAGGTAGAAAGCCGTACATTCCTCGATGCGAATGGCAATCCTGTCATGAGTCTTACGGTTGATGCGGGAGGCAAAGTATCCGGCATCTCGAAGCTCTATGATTTTGATAACGATGGTGATCTTGACGCGGTTGATTCCTTAAAGCTTGCCCAGCCGATTTCTAATTTCAATGCTGCGACGATGAAGGATCCGGCTGCGGTCGCTAATCTTATTGCAACGCCTGAGAAGGTAGAAAGCCGTACATTCCTTGATGCAAACGGGAATCCTGTCATGAGTCTTACCATTGATGCGGAAGGGAAGGTCTCGGGAATTTCAAAACTCTACGACTTTGATGCTGACGGAGATCTTGATGCGGTTGATTCTTTGAAGCTTGTACAGCCGATCGCCTCCTTTAATGCCGGAACAATGAAAGATGCCGCTTCAGTCGCAAACCTCATTGTAAGTCCTGAAAAAATTGAAGGTCGTACCTTCCTCGATGCTGATGGTAATCCTGTCATGAGTCTTACGATTGATGCGCAAGGCAAGGTCTCCGGAATTTCAAAACTCTATGATTTCGATAAAGACGGGGATTTGGACGCGGTCGATAGCTTAAAGCTTACCTCGACGACTACGACTTTTGATCAAAATTCGATGAAAGCTCCGGCGTCTTCTGCCGTGACTGCGCTTATCGCGAGCCCTGAAAAAGTTGAAAGCCGTACCTTCCTTGATGCGAACGGCAATCCCGTGATGAGTCTTACGATTGATGCAGAAGGGAAAGTGTCCGGAATTTCGAAGCTTTATGATTTTGATAACGACGGTGATCTTGACGCTGTTGATTCGCTGGAACTCGCCCAACCCATCATTTCATTTAATGCTTCAACGATGAAAGAGCCGGCTTCGGTTGTCAATCTCATTGCAAGTCCTGAAAAAGTGGAGAGCCGCACATTTCTTGATGCGAATGGCAATCCAATCATGAGTCTCACGATTGATACGGAAGGAAAAGTAGCCGGCATTTCGAAGCTTTATGATTTTGATAACGACGGTGATCTTGACGCTGTTGATTCCCTGAAGCTTGCTCAGCCAATCGTCTCGTTTAATGCTTCAACGATGAAAGATCCTGCTTCGGTTGCCAATCTTATTGCAACGCCTGAAAAAGTGGAGAGCCGCACCTTCCTCGATGCGAATGGTAATCCGAGCATGAGTCTCACGATTGATGCTGAAGGAAGAGTATCCAGTATTTCGAGGCTCTATGATTTCGATAATGACGGCGATCTTGATGCCGTTGATTCGCTGAAACTTGCCCAGCCGATTTCGAATTTTAATGCCGGAACGATGAAAGATGCAGCTTCGGTAGCCAACCTCATTGCAGCTCCTGAGAAAGTCGAAAATCGCACATTCCTCGATGCCGATGGCAATCCCGTGATGAGTCTTGCGATTGATGAGTTGGGGAAAGTATCGGGCATTTCAAAGCTTTTTGATTTTGATAATGACGGCGATCTTGATGCCGTTGATTCGCTGAAACTTGCTCAGCCGCTTTCTAACTTCAATGCGGCAACTATGAAGGATGCGGCCTCAGTTGCAAATCTCATCGCGAGCCCTGAAAAAATTGAAAACCGTACCTTCCTTGATGCCAACGGTAGTCCCATCATGAGCCTTACGATTGATGAACAAGGAAAAGTATCGAGTATTTCCAAGCTCTATGATTTCGACAGTGATGGAGATTTAGATGCCGTGGACTCCTTGAAGCTTGTGCAGCCGATTTCCAATTTCAATGCCGGCACGATGAAAGATCCTGCTTCGGTGGCAAATCTTATTGCAAGCCCTGAAAAAGTAGAGAGCCGTACCTTTCTTGATGCGAATGGCAATCCTGTGATGAGCTTAGCGATTGATGCAGAAAGCAAAGTTTCCGGAATTTCAAAGCTTTTTGATTTTGACAGTGACGGTGATCTTGATGCGGTTGATTCGCTGAAGCTCGCTCAGCCGATTTCCAATTTCAATGCCGCAACGATGAAAAATGCGGCTTCGGTGGCAAATCTTATTGCAAGCCCTGAAAAAATAGAGAGCCGCACCTTCCTTGATGCGAATGGCAATCCTGTGATGAGCTTAACGATTGATGCAGAAGGAAAAGTCTCCGGGATTTCAAAGCTTTTTGATTTTGACAGTGATGGCGACCTTGACGCGGTTGATTCGCT
>JACPXL010000044.1 GCA_016196555.1 Candidatus Omnitrophota bacterium
AAATATTCCGACGCACGCCTGATTTGAAAAAAGGAAATAAAAAGTGACACAGGCTTTAAGTTTGAGCGTTCTCGTGCCTCTTTATAATGAAAGGTATTTGGTGGGCCCCAGTCTTTCGCGGCTTCTGGCCCTCAAGAGCAATGTCATTTCCGAAATGGAAGTCATTCTGGTCGATGACTGCAGCACGGACGGCAGCTGGGAAGAAGCCCAGCAAATCGCGGAAAAAGATCCGCGCGTCAAGCTTTTCCGCCATGAAAAAAATGCAGGCAAGGGGGCGGCTGTGCGTACGGCGCTTGAACACGCTTCCAAAGACATTTGCATCGTGCATGATGCCGACATGGAATACAATCCGAATGATATTCCCGGCATGGTTCGGGTTTTTTTAGAAGAGGGGGCGGACGCCGTTTTTGGTTCCCGTTACCTTTCCGCTTTTTACCGGCGCGTTTTAATGTATCGCCATGCGCTGATCAATAAAATCATCACTTTCATGGTGAATTGGGTCACGGATTTGGACCTCTCGGACGTGGAGACCTGCTATAAAGCGGTTAAAACTCCGCTTTTGAAAGGCATTCCGCTGCGTTCCAATGATTTTCGTTTTGAAGTGGAGCTGACCATGAAGCTCGCGCGACGGAGGATAAGAATTTTCGAAGTGCCTATCCGCTATCTTCCGCGCGGTTATGAAGAAGGTAAAAAAATCCGTTTCCGTGACGGACTATTGGCGTTGCTGACTGTTCTCCAATCTTTTTTTATCGAAGATTTGTATCACACCAAAGCTTATGGATTGACCATTCTTCATGATATGAACAAAGCCCGCCGGTTCAATAAATGGATGGCCGATACGCTGCGGCCTTATATCGGAAACCGAGTTTTAGAAATCGGCGCGGGAATCGCGACTTTGACGAATGAATTTATTCCGCGGGAAATTTATGTGGCCAGTGATATCGAGCGCCAGGCACTGGATTATTTGAAATCATACGCCATCGGGAAACCTTATTTGAAAGTCATGAAACTGGATGCCTGTGATCCAGGATCGTTCAAAAAAATTACCAGCTGGTTTGACACTGTTTTAATCGCGAATGTGCTGGAACAACTGCCCGATGAAAGCGCAGCCTTAAAGAATTTTTACACAGCGCTTCAAAGCGGAGGCCGTGCCGTTATTTTGGCACCGCAAGGCCCGGGACTGTACGGCTCCTTTGATAAGGCCCTCCATTACCGGGAAAGGTATACCGAAGAAAAATTGACGGCGGCGTGCCGCGGCGCGGGATTTGAGATCGAAAAAACTTTTGATTTTAACCGTTCCGGAGTGCCGTCCTGGATTCTGAATGCAAAAATCCTGAAACGAAAAAGGTATAGCCGCATTCAATTAAAAATCCGCGAAATCCTCATGCCTCTTGTCCGGCGCATTGACGGCTTGCTTCCGTGGCGAGGCCTTAGTCTTATTGCCATTGCGAGAAAACCTTAAAATGGAAACTTTACAAATCGGCTGTGTGATGATTGAAAGAAACGGCAAATTTTTGATTGCCCAGCGTTCTCCCGGAATGTCTTATGCCGGCTGGTGGGAATTCCCCGGCGGAAAACTCGAAGAATGCGAAACGATTGAACAGTGTTTGGTGCGGGAAATTCAGGAAGAATTAGGGATTCTTATACAGCCCACGGAATTTTTATGCCGCAAAGATTTTGAATATCCCACCCGAAAAGTTTCACTCGTTTTTTATTTTTGCCAGTGGGTGAGCGGACAGCCTTCGAGGAAGGATTGTTTTGATTTTGCTTGGGTGACGCCGCGCGAGATGAAAAATTATCAGTTCCTGCCGGCGGACATCGAAGTGATTGATTATTTAATGAAGACTAATCGTACTTTTCGTAAATAATTTGTTCTTTGGCAAATCCCATTTCCAGGGCGGTTGCCTGGACTTCCATAATCATATTGGTAAGACCGCAAATATAGATGTGTTTGTCGCGGGGATCAGGGATATATTTTTTCAGCATGTGCTGAACGTATTGGTTTTCTCCCTTCCATGTCTTGGGGCGGGAAACGGTAAAAACATTGCGGAAGTTAGAATGCTCTTTGGCCCAGTCTTCAAATTCTTCCTTGTACAAAATATCTTCGTCAAAGCGATTGCCGAAAATATTCCAGATTTCACACGGCGCCCCTTTTTTGAGCAGATTGTAAATCATGGAGCGGAAGGGGGCGATACCGGTTCCGGTGGAAATATAGACAATGGTTTTGGGAAGAGGTTGTTTGACGGTGAAGCGTCCGAGAGGGCCCTGGATTTGAAGTTTGTCGCCTTCTTTTAACTGCCAGAGATAATTGGTGGCGATGCCGCCTTCAATCCGCTTCCAGCAAAGATCCAGATAACCTTTCCAGTCCGGAGGCGAAGCAATAGAATACGGCCGTTTGAGGGCTTTATGCTCGGGGGTTTCGGGCACCATAATGTTGATAAACTGGCCCGCGTCAAAATCAAAATTCACACTCGGATCAAAAACCAGTTTAAAATGGCGGGTTTGCTGAACCCCCATGTCGACGATCTTTTCAATGGTAACGGTAAAGATTCCGGCTTTCATATACGTTATATTGGAAAGGGATTATAACAGAAAACTCGAAAAGGACTACCTTGCAATTTCGGACGACCAAACCCAGAAAACCCATTAAAAGCTTTTTCCCTTTCCGCCTTTCCCTTCGCTATAAGCTTGCCCTTCCGGTCCTTCTTCTCGTCACGCTGACCATCGGCCTTCTTTTCCACACCACTTTCCGGCTTGTGCGCGGCATGGTGCTCGAGAGAAATGAAAGCCGTCTTCTGGCCATTGCGGAAGTTTTTACCGAGAGCTTAAAAGTGCCCATGATTTTGGGCAATCAGCAGGTGCTTTTGGCCAATATTGAATGGATGGCCCGCCGTCCGGATGTGCTTGAAGTCCGGGTGGAAAACATGGACGGTGTGATTGTCGGGGGAACGAACCCTACACCCATACAAGTTCCGGCGACGGTGGATGACAAAAATTTTCATGGTGTAAAAAGAATTGCCGAAGGGACTTATACGGTGGTGGTCCCCATTCAAGTGGATAATCAGCCGCTTGGCCGGCTGATTATTTTATTTTCCGAAAAGGGCCTTGAAAGTGAACTTCGAAAAATATTTGAAGAAAGACTGCTCATGGCTTTTTTAATGGCTTGTTTTCTTGCCTTGATGACGGCCATTCTGACTTGGATTGCCATCCGCCCTTTGTTCCGGTTGAGGGTCACGGTGCAGGAAATTCTGGACGGCGATCTCAGCGCGCGCGCTGAAATTCATACCTTTGACGAAATTGAAGATTTAAGCGATGCCTTCAATGAAATGGTCTCACGCCTTGCCCGGAGTCTTGATAATTTGCGCTCAAGGACCGAAGCCCTGGAAGAATCCGAAGAAAAATACCGGCTCATCGTGGACAATGCGAGCGATATTATTTTTACCATGACGCCCGAGGGTCATTTTATTCTTTTAAACGAAGGATTTTCCGGCTGTTCGCGCGAGGAATTGCTGCACGAAGGGCTCGCGCTTTTTCTTTCAATCCATTCTGAAGAATCCCGCGAAAAATTTTCCGAGGCCATAAAGCTTGTCGAAGAACGCAAAGTGCTTGTCACCAATCTTGCCGTGACCCATGTCCATCGCACTGCCCACACCGAAATTTTTTATCTTCTTAATCTGACCCCGGTGGTGGACCATGAGGGCCATCTCAAATTGATTCAGGGGATGATGCGTGATATTACGGAACTCAAACGCATTGAAATGATGAAAGAGTCTTTGATCCGTGACGTGGCCCATGAATTAAAAACCCCCACCGCGAAATTTGAAATGGCGGTCAATTGGTTCGAGAAGGACCTCGAAAAACGCCAGCAAAGAGAACATTATGATCAAATCCTCGGTATTCTTAAAAATAATACTGACCGCTTGATGCGCACCATCACCAGCATTATGGACCTTTCCAAATTGGAATCCGGGCTCGACCGGATTGTGAAAGCTGATTTTGATTTGCATGAAGTTTTGGAACAGGTCCGCCAGGACATGGAACCGTTATGCCGTCAAAAGAAAATTGTTTTGGAATGCCTTTTTACTTCTGAAAAACTTCCGATCAAAGGGGACCGGGACATGCTTTACCGGCTGTTCGTGAATTTAATCGGCAATGCCATTAAATTTACTTCGGAAGGGAAAATTACATTGAGAAGTTCCCGCAAAAAAGACCAAACTTTGGTGGAAGTTTCCGACACCGGCATTGGTCTTGAAAAAGAGGATCTCGAGCGTATCTTTGAGCGGTTTTATCAGAAAACCGCTTCGAGTGTGGGGATTGGCGTGGGGCTTACGATTTCCCGTGACATTGTCATACTTCATGAAGGAAAGATTTGGGCAGAAAGCCTCGGGCTTGGCAAGGGAACAATCTTTAAGGTACAATTTCCACTGAGGGCTTGAAAACCCCGCTAAAAGGACATCATGGCTCAAAAAAAAGTATTGATTGTGGATGACGATGAAGATTTGCAAACCCTCTATGGTTTATATCTTCAAGGCGAATCGTATTTGATCGAGCGCGCTTACAACGGCAAGGAAGCCCTTGACCGTGTGGAAAAATTCCAGCCGGACCTGATTATTTTAGACATCATTATGCCTATTATGGACGGCGAAGAATTTTATGTGAAGCTCCGCAGCCAGGACCGTTTTAAAAATACCCCCGTCATTATTGCCAGCGTGAATGAAAAAATTCCTCATAAAATTTTTCAACTGGGGCATATTCACGTAGCGCTGAAAAAACCCTTCAGCATTGAAACCCTCGTCACCAAAGTCCGCGAAGCTTTGTCCCATTAAATCAAAATATAAAATCATCGAACATACGGCGGATATCGGCCTCAAAATTTATGGGGCTACCTTGGAAGAACTTTTTCTCAACGGGGCCCTCGGGTTTTTTAGTCTTATTACGGACACCCGCATTCTGAAAAAATCAGAAGCCAAAGAAGAAAAGGTGTCTTTTACGCTCAGCAGTGAAAATGCCGGAGATTTATTTTTGAAATGGCTGCGCGAACTCCTCTTTGTGTTTTCCACACAAAAATTGATTCTGCTCGATTTTGACTTTAGAATATTAACCGAGAAACAATTGGAAATCGAAGCTTGCGGCCGGGTTTTTGACCCTCAACATCACGAACAAAAATATGAAGTGAAGGCCGTGACTTATCATCAATTTAAAATGGAGAAGAAAAAAAGCGGCTGGCAGGCCGAAGTTATTTTCGATATATAAATGTCCTCAATCCCTTTAAATAAAATTGATGATTACCGGTGGGAAATTCCCAAAAGCTACAAAAGCGGTATGCGCGTGCCCGGCCTGATTTTTGCCGACGAAAAAATCCTTCCCAAAATTCAATCCGATCAAGCGTTGGAACAAGTGGCCAATGTTGCGCATCTGCCCGGAATTGTCCGCTATTCACTGGCCATGCCGGACATTCATTGGGGATACGGCTTTCCGATTGGCGGTGTGGCCGCGACGGATCCGGAGGATGACGGCGTGATTTCTCCGGGCGGTGTGGGATATGACATCAATTGCGGCGTGCGGCTCGTGAGAACTTCTTTGCGTGAAGAAGATGTGCGGCCGCGGCTGCGCGAACTTGTCATGCTTCTTTTTCAGGAAGTGCCATGCGGCGTAGGACAGTCCGGAGAAATTAGCATCAGCAAAAAGGAAATGAGAAAAATGGTGCGCCAAGGGGCGCGATGGGCGGTTCAAAATGGATATGGAGTCGCCGCGGATTTGGAGCATACGGAAGCCGGAGGCGCGTTGGAAGATGCCGATCCCGAGGCCGTCTCAGAGCGTGCTTATGAGCGCGGATCGGACCAGCTTGGAACGCTTGGGTCCGGCAATCATTTTCTTGAAATTCAAGTCATTGATCAGGTGTTTGACCGGGAAATTGCGGACAAGTTAAATCTTGAATTGGGGCAGGTGAGCGTGATGATTCATTCCGGCTCGCGCGGTTTTGGTTATCAGGTTTGCGAAGATGCGCTCGAAATCACGCGCTATGCACTTCCCAAGTATAAAATTTCCCTGCCCGATATTCAATTGGCCTGCGCGCCTCTTCGTTCGCCGGAAGGCCAGCAATATCTCGGTGCCATGCGAGCGGCGGCCAATTTCGCTTGGACAAACCGCCAATGCCTGATGGGCCTCACGCGCCGTGTGTTCGAAAAATTTTTCCGGCGCAGCTGGACAAACCTCGGCATGGATTTGATTTATGATGTGGCCCATAATATTGCAAAATTCGAACGGTATAAAATCAATGGAAAAGAAAAAATGCTTTGCGTTCATCGCAAGGGAGCAACACGCGCTTTCGGGCCAAACGATCCCGATTTGCCCGCGGATTATCGGGAAATCGGACAGCCTGTGATTATTCCCGGGGACATGGGACGGAATTCTTATTTATTGATCGGGACCCAGCGGGCGATGGATGAAACCTTTGGCACCTCCTGCCATGGGGCGGGACGGGTCATGTCGCGCAGTGCAGCGCTCAAGGCCGCACGCGGCCGGTCGATTGAAAAAGAGCTGGCGGAAAAAGGAATTGTGGTGATCGGGCGCGCTCATAAGGGCATTGCCGAAGAACAGCCGGCTGCTTACAAAGACGTTAATGATGTGGTGAATGTGGTGGACCGGGCCGGTCTTGCGCGCAAGATTGTCCGTATGCGGCCGATGGGTGTAATCAAAGGTTGAGCCCGCTAAAAAAATATTGCACTATCCTTATTCTTATTCATAATATGAAAGAACAGGAGAAATCATGAAACGGCATGTTGATGACGAATTAAAAAAACTCAAAGATAAATTATTCAAAATGGGGCTTTTGGTAGAAGAGGCCCTTGACCATGCGATGGCCGCTTTGTTTGAAAGAGATTCAGATAAAGCCCAAGCTGTTCTAAAACGTGACCAGGAAGTCAATCTTTATGAAATTGAGATTGATGAACTGGGCCATGAGTTGATCGCCCTTTATCAGCCGGCGGCCGTGGATTTGAGACTCATCACCATGACTTTAAAAATTACCAATGATTTGGAGCGAATGGGTGATCAGGCGGTCAATATTGCAGAAAAGGTGATTATCATCAACCAAGAACCCCCTTTGAAATCTTTTCAGGAAGAATTCCGCAAAATGGCCGATGTGGCCTCCCAAATGGTTCGTGATTCTTTGAATGCGTTTATGGAAAAAGATCATGAGAAGGCCAAAGTGATTCTTGAGGAAGATGATGTGATGGACGGCATCAATGATCAGGTTTATGAAAATATTCAGAAAATGCTCGGCGAGCATCCCGAAAATATCCGGGTAGGTTTGAGTTTGATCATGATTTCCCACAATTTGGAGAGGGTGGCGGACCTTGCCACCAACATTGCTGAAGACGTGATCTATCTTAAGCGCGGGATTGATGTTCGGCATCACATCCGTGAACGGCGCGAAAACAAGATCTAAAAACATTTCCGAACCTCCTTCACAGCCTTAAGTTACAGCTTTCTAGACAAAATTACCTTCCTAAGGTATTATGTAAACCTATTTTATTTCCTGCCAATACGTCATTCTGAGGCCCATAGGGCCGAAGAATCTAATATGAGATCCTTCGCTACGCTCAGGATGACGAAGTGTAGGTTTTTTAAAATCATGAAAGGTAAAACTTATGAAATTGCGGGACTCTTGGGTGGATAAACGCTCGGAAGATAAGAACAAAACTCAAATGCATTATGCGCGTCAGGGCGTCATCACCGAAGAAATGCAGTATGTAGCCGCCCGCGAAAAATTGTCGCCCGAATTTGTCCGTTCCGAAGTTGCCCGCGGCCGAATGGTCATTCCCGCCAATGTAAATCACCGCAATCTTGAACCGATGGCCATCGGGATTAATTCCCTTTGTAAAATCAATGCCAATATCGGAAATTCCGCGGTGACTTCCGACATTCCCAAAGAAATTGAAAAATTGCAAATGGCCGTGAAATTCGGCGCCGATACCGTGATGGACCTTTCCACCGGCCGCGATTTGAATGAAACTCGCCAGGCGATTGTGAATGCCAGCGCCGTTCCGGTCGGCACTGTTCCCATTTATCAGGCGCTTGAAGCTGTGAACGGCAAACCGGAAGATTTAACGCCCGAGTTGATGCTGGAAGTCATCGAGTTTCAGGCCAAGCAAGGTGTGGATTATATGACGATTCACGCCGGAGTTTTGCGCGAACATCTTCCTCTTGTTGCCGGCCGTATTACGGGCATTGTCAGCCGCGGCGGCGCGATTCATGCTCAGTGGTGCATGAAACATCACAAACAAAATTTTATGTACACTCATTTTGATCAGTTGCTTGAAATTTGCAAAAAATACGATGTGACCATCAGCTTGGGAGACGGTCTTCGCCCCGGATGTCTGGCCGATGCAAGCGATGAAGCCCAGTTTGCGGAACTCCGCACGTTGGGAGAATTGACTTTGAAGGCCTGGGAACAGGATGTTCAAGTCATGGTGGAAGGTCCGGGCCACGTGCCGATGGACCAAATTCCTATGAATGTTCAAAAACAAATCGAAGTTTGTCATGAAGCGCCCTTTTATGTGCTCGGCCCGCTGACCACCGATATTGCTCCCGGTTATGATCATATTACTTCCGCGATTGGTGCGGCGATTGCCGGCCATCATGGAGCGGCCATGCTTTGTTATGTGACGCCGCGCGAACATTTGGGACTTCCTAATCTCGATGATGTGAAGCAGGGTGTGATTGCTTATAAAATTGCGGCCCATGCAGCGGACGTTGCCCGCCACCGTCCCGGTGCACGTGATCGTGACGACGAACTTTCCAAAGCGCGTTTTACTTTTGATTGGAAAAAACAATTCGCGCTTTCGCTGGATCCCGAACACGCCCAAGCGCTTCATGATGAAACGCTGATCGACGATTATTTCAAAGAAGCGGAATTCTGCTCGATGTGCGGGCCTAAATTCTGCTCCATGCATTTGTCTCAAGAGCTGACCAAGCTTGGCCGCGAAACGCAGGCCTTGCGCGAAGCCAAAAAAGAAGAAAGGCAAGAGAGGCTTTTAAAAACATGAGGTCTTGTCATTGCGAGCCCCGATAGGGGCGAAGCAATCCTGTTTTTGAAACGAGATTGCTTCGTCGGCCTTCGGCCTCCTCGCAATGACAAATAAAATTATGACAAAACATATTTATAACACCATTCAGGAAGAAATCGCAGCGCTCAAAAAAGAACGTAAGGCAATTATCCTCGCCCATAATTATCAGGTGGGAGAAATTCAGGACATTGCCGATTTTACTGGGGATTCTCTGCGCCTTGCTCAAGAAGCCACCAAGACCGACGCCGAAGTGATTTTATTTTCCGGCGTTCATTTTATGGCCGAAACCGCCAGCATTCTTTGCCCCGATAAAAAAGTCATTGTGCCGGATATCGAGGCTGGATGTTCGCTCGCGGACATGATTCGCCCCGAAGATATTCGCCGCTGGAAGGCCGGGCATCCGGATGGAATTGTGGTTTGTTATGTGAATACCTCGGCGGCTGTGAAAGCCGAATCCGATTATTGCTGCACTTCTTCCAATGCGGTGGAGGTGGTGAAAAGTATTTCCGCAAATCGCGAAATTTTGTTTGTTCCTGATTTCTTTTTGGGAACTTATGTGAAACAGCAGACGGGCCGCGAAAACATCGAATTGTGGAAAGGGTATTGCCCGACGCATGTGATGATTCAGTCTTCAGAAATCGAAAAAATCCGCACCGAACACCCGAAAGCCGAATTTTTAATGCATCCGGAATGCGGCTGCCTGACAAAATCCATGCATCTTGCCGACCGGATTATGTCCACCGAAGGAATGATTCGCTACGTGAAAGAATCCCGTGCTGAAGAATTTATTATTGCCACGGAAACCGGAATTCTGCATCGCATGCAAAAAGACAATCCGAAAAAGAATTTTATTCCCGCCAGCCCGCAGGCCGTCTGCCATTATATGAAAATGAACACGCTCGAAAAAATTGTGCAGTCTTTGGAAAATTTGGAATATGAAGTGAAGGTGCCGAAAGAATTGGCTGACCGCGCCCGCAAACCTATCGAAAGAATGCTCACTATCGTATGAACGATCGCAATAAAACCCGCCAAGTTAAAGTGGGCAATCTGGTCATCGGAGGGGATTCTCCGGTTGTGATTCAGTCCATGACCACCACGCATACGCGCGATGTGGAAGCGACGGTGGATCAAATTGCGCAGCTGGCCGAAGCCGGCTGTGAACTTGTGCGTGTGGCTTGCCCCACCGAAGAAGATGCGCGCGCGCTTGGTAGAATCAAATCCCGCATTAAAATTCCGCTTGTGGCGGACATTCATTTCAATCACCGCTTTGCTTTAATCGCGCTCGATCAAGGCGTGGACAAACTCCGGCTCAATCCCGGCAATATCGGCAAAAAAGAACGCACCGTGGAAATTGTCGAAAAAGCCAAACGCAATCACGTTCCGATCCGTATCGGCGTTAACGGGGGATCGCTGGAAAAAGATTTAAT
Source organism: Candidatus Omnitrophota bacterium (assembly GCA_016196555.1). GTDB lineage: Bacteria > Omnitrophota > Omnitrophia > Omnitrophales > Aquincolibacteriaceae > JACPXK01. Next base: position 10,499 of record JACPXL010000044.1, read on the forward strand.
GGAAAAATTTGGTCCCACGCCAGAAGCGCTGGTGGAAAGTGCCAAACGTCACGTGGCGATTCTAGAAGAGCTCGATTTTCACGATATTATCATTTCTCTTAAAGCTTCTGATGTGCCGACCATGGTGAATGCTTATCGTCTGGCCAGCCAAACTTTTGACTATCCGCTTCATCTTGGCGTGACCGAAGCCGGAACGCTTCTGCGCGGCAGTGTTTACAATGCCATTGGAGTGGGCGCATTGCTTATGGAAGGAATCGGTGATACGGTCCGGATTTCGCTGACCGCCGAATCCGTGGAAGAAATCAAAGTGGCAAAAATGATTCTTGAAGCCGTCGGCTTGCGCAAAGGTGTGCGCGTGATTTCCTGCCCAAGCTGCGGCCGCGCTGAAGTGGATGTGTTTAAACTTGCCGATGAAGTGGAAAGCCGCGCGATGAAACTCAAAGACCCCCTGACCATTTCTGTTCTTGGCTGTGTGGTCAATGGTCCGGGTGAAGCCCACGAATCTGATTTCGGCATTACCGGCGGCAAAGACAAAGGCATGATTTATATCGACGGCAAACAGCATCGCGTGGTCAATGAAAGCGAACTGGTTGACGAATTATTTAAAGAAATAGAAAAATCAAAGAAAGAAAAACAAGCGTCATCCTGAGGGCCGAAGGCCCGAAGGATCTCGCGAGATTCTTCGCCCCTACGGGGCTCAGAATGACGATTAAGTAAAAGGTACCTGATACCTTCTGGTGTTATGAATTCCAATTTCGGTCCTCTCCAAAGTATCTACGAAAAAATTCAAGCCGGCGAACGCCTGAATTTCGAAGACGGCCTGGCGCTTTATCAAACCAATGATCTTGCGGCTCTCGGCACTCTTGCCCAAATTATCCGCCGGCGGATGAATTCAAACCGCGTCTTTTATTCCGTCAATCTTCATATGAATCACACCAATGTCTGCACCCTTCGCTGTCTTTTCTGCGCCTTCGCGCGCCGGCCCGGGGAAGAGGGCGGTTACACGTTTACAACCGAGGAAATTCAGCAAAAAGTCCGTGAGGCCATTGAGAAATGGCAGATTAACGAAGTCCATATTGTTGGTGGTCACAATCCTGATTTAGGATTGGATTATTATTTGGACATGATTAAAAAAATACGGGAAGTTGAACAGGAGCGTCATCCTGAGGGCCGAAGGCCCGAAGGATCTCGCGAGATTCTTCGCCCCTACGGGGCTCAGAATGACGGACGACTTTATATCAAAGCCCTGACGGCCCCCGAAATCGATGACATTGCTAATCGTTCAAGTATGAGTTATCGCGAAGTGCTTGTTGCGCTTAAAGCCGCGGGACTTGACGGCCTTCCTGGCGGAGGCGCTGAAATTTTCCGGCCCGAAACCCGCCGAAAAATCTGCAAAGATAAAATCACGGCCGATACCTGGCTTGAAATTCATGCGCTTGCGCATGAAGTCGGACTGCGCACAAATGCCACCATGCTTTACGGGCATATTGAAAATGATGAAGACCGCGTGGACCATGTACTGAGACTTCGCGAAGTTCAGGACCGCACGCACGGTTTTTATTCTTTTATTCCGCTTTCTTATAATGCCGAAAACACGCCCATGGGAAAATTGGGTGAGGCCGGCGGATTTCTCGACCTCAAAGTTTATGCGGTCTCCCGTCTTCTTTTCGACAACATTCCTCACATCAAAGCTCACTGGATTACCACCGGCCTCAAAATGGGACAGGTGGCGCTTTCTTTCGGCGTGGATGATCTCGGCGGCACGAATTTGAATGAAAAAATCGTGCACGATGCCGGTTCTGAAACTCCGACAGATTTAAGCCGCGAGGATCTCGAACATATGATTCGTGAAGCCGGCTATGAACCCTGCCTGGTGGACAGTTCTTACGAATACGTAAAAATGCTGTCATCCTGAGCGACCCTAAAGGGCTGCTCCGCCGAGCGAAGGATCTCGTTATGAGATTCTTCGTCCCATAGGGACAGTCCCCGTGGGACGGCCTTCGGCCTTAGAATGACGGGATGGAGATATATGACAAAACTTAGGACCAATGAAAATCATTTAGTGAAAATTGCCGTTCAGGGCCGTGTGGCCAATGCCGCCCAGTTCGCAGAATTCGAAGTAGCGCATGACGGCAAGCCTTTTGCTTTACCGTCCACCGGCGGAATTGTTTATAACGTGAAAACCGGCGACAATGTTTTTGAATGGGTGGGTGATCACATCGAGCCCGGAGTTTCCGCCATCTTAGATGAAGAAAAACGGGGTTCGCGCGCCAATATGGGATTTAATTTTCTGGCCTGTGTCGGCAATCTGGCGCGCATTGTAAGCGGAGATGCCAAGGGGCACAAAGGGGTCGTGACCGGGCATCACGGCGGCGTGGAGCACGTGACCATTGATTTTGCCGAAAGTACGCTTGCCAAATTAAATATTGATGACAAAATTCTTATCGAAGGGTTCGGCCAAGGTTTTGGCCTTCTCGATTATCCTCACATCAAGATTTACAATCTCGATCCTGCCGTCTTTCATAAAATGCCGGTTCGTATGCGGCCGGGAGCTGCGGTTGAAATCGGCGTGACCACCGTCGTTCCTGCCGAACTCATGGGTTCCGGCATGGGGCATAACAATATTGGCACCGGCGACTGCGACATCATGACGCATGATCCTGAGGCCGTCAAAAAATACGGCCTGGATAAACTTTGCTTCGGAGATTTTGTGGCCGTCAAAGATCATGATCATTCCTACGGACGGACTTTCCGCAAAGGCGCCGTGACCATCGGCATTGTGGTACATTCTAATAGTACTTTGGCGGGGCATGGACCGGGTATTTCAACGGTCATGACTTGTTCCGATAACCGGCTCAAACCCGTGATTGATCCGCGCTCCAATTTGGCCAAGCTTCTTTCAATCGGAGTTTATAGGAAAAAGAAATAGTGTGGCCCCCTTGTGGGGATGACAGAAAGGAATGAATGCCGACAAGCGGAGTTTGGCACTTAATTCTGTGGATTCATTACCTGGCCCTCGCCTTCTGGATCGGCGGGATCACTTTTTTTGCGGCGGCGGTAGCGCCTGTCATTCATCGCTCCATGATTGCCAAAGCCTTGGTCGGCGATGTTATTTCTAAAACTTTAAAACGCCTCAATATCATTGAATTGACTGCCTGCCTGACGCTTCTGGCCACCACCATTTCAGCTTCTCATTTTTCCCGCGGCCATGACCGCTATCTCAATTCTTTAATTCTTTTGGAAATTACCATGGGCTTGACGACGCTATTTTATACTTATCTCCTTGCTCCCCGCATGGAAGCTTTACGCGACAAAATTCCCACGCTCGATATGCTTTCTTCCAATCAAGCTGTCAAAATAGAATACGACCGGCTGCATAAAATTTACGTGCGGCTCATGAGTCTCAACCTTGCCCTCGGCATGATTCTTCTCTACGCCTCCGTGGCCATTCTAAAATGAAAGAATTTTCCCGGTACGAAAGACAATTTATTCTCAAGGGGATCGGCCGCGAAGGCCAGCGTCTGCTTGATGAGTCCAAAGTTGCGGTGATCGGCATCGGGGCTTTGGGTTCGGTCACGGCCAATTTGCTTGCCCGGGCCGGCATCGGGCATTTGACTTTGATGGACCGCGATTTTCTTGAAATCAATAATCTTCAGCGCCAAGTCCTTTATGATGAAAAAGACATTGCCGAAAATTTGCCCAAGGCCGTGGCGGCGCAAAAAAAATTGATCCAGGCCAATTCCGAAATTACCATCACGGCGGAAGTCACGGACCTCAATTCCAGCAATATTGAGGCGCTTCTTCAAGGCTATGATCTCATCATCGACGGAACGGACAATTTTGAAACCCGGTTTTTAATCAATGATTATTGCCTTAAAAATAAAATCCCCTGGATTTACGGCGGTGCCGTGAGCACTGAGGGAATGTCATTCGTCATTCTTCCGGGGAAAGGGCCGTGCTTAAGATGCCTTTTCGGAGAATCTCCCGGTCCTGAAAATGCTCAAACCTGTGACCAAGTAGGGATTCTGGCCTCGGTGGCGCATCTGGTGGCGTCTTTTCAAGCCACGGAGGCAATCAAAATTCTTGCCGGAAAAATGGATGCCGTAGAACGAAAACTCTGGAAAGTCGATCTTTGGAGCCGTCAATTTCAAGCTATTTCCGTGGAACATTTAAGGGAATTCCCCTGCAGCGGCTGCCGGGAACAATCTTATCCTTACCTCGAGCGCAAAATTGCTTCGCGGGCCGTGACTTTGTGCGGTCGTAACGCGGTTCAGATTTATCAAACCGGTCCGCAGAAAATCGACTTCGAAATTTTGGCGCGCAAACTCGAAGGGCAAGCGGCCGTCAAATTTAATGATTATCTTTTGAATGTTCATCTCGCTCCTTACGAAATCACGGTTTTTAAAAATGGGCGCGCGATTGTCCGGGGAACAGAAGATGCCGGTCAAGCCAAAAGCCTTTACGCCCGATACATTGGGGGATAAAAGGGGTTCACGATGATGCAAGAAAAAACAGTTTTGACGCGCGAAGGTTATGAAAAGCTGGTCGAAGAACTTCATATTCTGAAAACCAAAAAGCGCCGTGAGGCCGCTGACAATCTGGAAAAAGCGCGCGCCCACGGAGATTTGAGGGAAAATTCCGAGTATGAAACGGCGAAAGAAGCCAAGCATCAGCTTGAATCGCGCATTGCATCACTTGAACGAAAATTGTCTCATGCCAAAGTGGTGGACCCGAGCGAAATTCGTACTGATAAAGCCTTTTTAGGCGTAACGCTCGAAATCAAAAATTTGAATTCAGGCGATACCTTCCGCTATACACTCGTCTCGCAGGATGAAGCCGATATTACGCAGGGGAAAATTTCCGTGACTTCTCCGATCGGCAAAGGACTTTTGGGGAAGGCCCCGAGTGAAACCGCAGAGATACAAATTCCTGCCGGAAAAATCAAACTTCAAATTATTAGAATCATTCAGGAATAAAAATAATGAACGCTATACTTGCTCCTCTTCGCGCTTTATCGAGCCTTGAATTTTATCGAAAGGTTTTAAAAAATCCTTTTTGGCATTGTCTGGCTTATTTAGGCTATCTTTCTTTACTCGCAAGTTTTGTCGTGTGGATTGCTTTTTCCACCCGCATAGCACCGATGATGGATGACTTTATGATTTGGTTTCGCGCCAGTATGCCCACGGTGTCCTGGATGCCCGAAGGGATTTCGATTGATCGCCAAAGCCCTTACACCATGACTCATCCTAAATTTGGGCCGGTGATGACCTTTGATATGAACCGTACCGATGTGACGAGCGAAACAATGGGGGTAGAAGGAATTCTTGTCACTTCCAAAAAAGTTTATGTCCGGCAGAGCAGCGCTGAACTCCGCGTCTATGATTTGACCGCTGCCGCCAAAAAAAACGACAAGCTTCCTGCCAATTTTACGATTGATGAAACAACGGTGGGAGACTGGTACGCCAAAGTCAAGCCGTGGGCCGGTATCATCAGCGCGGTATTTTATTTTCCCTTCTTTTTTATGTGGAAAATTCTAACCGCTTTCTTTTATTCACTGGTGGGGAATTTATTTAATCTCTCAAGAAAGCCGCGGCTTGTCTACAGTTCGGTTTTCAAGCTTTCGGTGTATGCAATGACAGCCTCAATTGTGTTTGAATGGCTTCAGATGCTGGTGCCTGCCCTGGACCGTATTCCGCTCGGTTTAATGGGGGGCCTGATTATTACCAGCGGTTATCTTTTTCTTGCCGTCAAAAAAACCGAACCCGCTGAGAATTCTGCAGTTTAACCTTCCGGGACAATCGTAATTTTTTGCCCGGCCTTCGTTTCATAGTAAGCGATCAATGATCCGCCCAGAATAATTAGAAAAGCCCCGGTCAGCACGCGTCCTGTCAAAATATCGCCAAAGAAAATAGCTCCGTAAATAAAATTTAAAAGCGGGGTGAAATAGCAAAATGGGCTTACGAGTGAAGCCGGCGCTTGCCGCAGGGCAAGAGTCATCCACAGCTGGCCGTAAAAAGACCCGATTCCCACGCCCATCAAAAGCAGCCATCCAAATAAATCCGGCCAGCGAAAACCCATGGGCAAAAGAAAAAGGGACCCCACCGTTGAAATCGAAGTGAAATAAAAAATGACTGTGAGAGGGGATTCGCGCTGGTGAATGGCGCGGATCAGCACATAAGCGATGGACGCAAAGACGGCGGATAAAAGGGCCAGGAGGAGATAGGGGTTCCAGCCCGGGAATTGGCCTTTGACCAGCAAAATTACGCCGCTAAAAGAAACAAAAATCATGGAAATAAGCAAGGCGCTGGGTTTTTCATTCAAAAATCCCATGGCGAAAATAGCGGAGAAAATCGGGGAGGTGTAATTGAGCATTACCGCTGTTCCGAGAGGAAGATGGGTAATCGTATAAAAATGAAGCGACAAGGCGATGAAGCCGCTTAGTCCGCGCATGAACATTAAACGCCGCTGGCTTTTATGGCCAAAGATTGAAATTTTTTTCTTTAACATCAGGGGGAAAAGCATGAGGCATCCGATCAGGCTTCGAAAGAAAACAATTTCAGTGCTGGGCAAGGACCGGCTGACAAATTTGACGCAGAGCGTCATCACAGAAAAGGCAACGGCGCCCTGAATCATGAAACGGATGGCGGAAAGAAGCGGTTTAGAGCGGGTCAAGGGACGAGTACGATTTTTCCAAAATGGGAACGTTCCTGCATGCGCTCGAGGGCGGCTTTGGCTTCGCGCAGGGGGAAAACCTTGTCAACGACCGGTTTTAATTTTCTTTTTTCCATGAGCCGGACAACTTTTCTAAGCTCCGTCAGCCCGCCCATGTAAGAGCCAAAAATGGAAATCTGCCGGGTAAAAAGAAATCGAAGGTCTAAATTGACCACCGGACCGCTTGTCACGCCGCAGGTCACAAGGCGGCCTTTTTTGGCCAGTGAGGCCAGACTTTTTGGAAAAGTGTCGGGCCCAATGTGTTCGAAGACAACATCCACACCCCGGCCGCCGGTGCTTTTTTTAATTTCCGCCGAGAAATCCTTTTTTTGATAATTGATCACTTCATCGGCCCCCAAGGATTTCGCGAGCGAGATTTTTTCATCCCGTCCGACGGTGGTGATGACATAGGCACCTAGATATTTTGCGATTTGAATGGCGGCACTTCCGACCCCGCTGCCGGCGGCATGAATAAGAACTTTTTCCCGTTTTTTCAAAGCTGCCCGCGTGACGAGCATGTGCCAGGCGGTGAGATAAACCAGGGGGACCGCAGCCCATTCGGAGAAACTCAGACGGGGTGAAACCGGAATAATATTTTCTGCCGGCACTTTGACATATTCCGCATAACCGCCGTTGACTTGAAAACCGGTCAATTTATATTCCGGACAAAGGCTGTCCCAGTTCTCTTTACAAAAGTGACATTTACCGCAGCGCTGTCCCGGGCTTGCGATTACAGGTTTATTTAAAGGAATGCCGTGTACGCGGCTTCCGCGTTTGACGACCTCACCCGCCACATCGCAGCCCAGAATATGCGGGAGAGGAATTTTAACTCCCGGCATGCCCATTAAAGTCCAAAGATCCAAATGATTCAGAGCACAGGCATGGACCTTCACAAGAACTTCATGCGGTCCGGGATGGGGGACTTCAACATAAGTGTATTCAAGATTTTTGGTACTTCCGTGTTCTTTGAAAACCACGGCACGCATTTTATTCATAATTTATAACCTAAGGCAACACCATCGCGGATAGGGAGAATGGCAGAGGAAAAGCGTTGATCGCTGAAAAGCATACGCGTAAATTTTTGTATGCCTTGCGTCTCAAGATCGGGATGGGAATCAAGTACTTTGCCCGACCAAAGGGTGTTGTCGGCAATTAACATTCCGCCCTGGCGAATCCGCGGAGAAGCTTTTTCAAAAGCAATAGGGTAATCTTCTTTGTCTAAATCGAGAAAAACAATATCGAAATCGCCCGGGACTTGATCAATCAATTGAAGGCCGTCACCCACCAGAAATTCGGATTTTGTTTCTATTCTTCCTTTTTTGAAAAATTCGCGGGCTTTGGCGGAGTTTTCATGCGAGCCTTCGGTTTGATAAACCTTGCCCGAATCCTCCATGCCTTTGGCAAACCAATAGGCGGAATACCCATAGCCGGAGCCCATTTCAAAGATTTTCTTGGCCTTCAGGAGTTTGGTGAGGAGGAAAAGAAGCTTGCCGACTTGAGGGCCGACAAAGGGGAACCGCGCTTTTTGGCCATAAGCTTCCATTTCCCTGAGGAGAGCGTCTTTTTCCTCATATTGCCGTTCAATGTATTGATTGATCTCAGCATGGATGATTTCGAGCATATTCAAAAGTACCAATTTTTTTCCTAAATGCCAAGGAGAATATTGCTATAATAAAAATCATGAAAATGGAGAAAGAAGACGTCATTCAAATCCTGGAACAAATTTCCGCCCTGATGGAAATGAAAGGCGAGAACATTTTCAAAATACGCGCCTTTGCCAATGCCGCAAGGATCTTAGAAGGGCAGCCCTCGGACCTCAAATCCCTCATCGAAAGCGGCAGTTTGGAAAAGTTAAAAGGTATTGGGGCGGGGCATATTTCCCGCATTATTCATGAGCTGTATGAAAAGGGGAAAAGTAAGGATTATGACGAGATTCGCAAAGGTTTTCCCCCGGGACTTTTCGACCTTTTGCGCATTCCGGGCCTTGGCCCCAAAAAGGTCAAAGTTCTTTATGAAAAGCTGGGCCTGAAAACTATCGGTGAATTGGAATATGCCTGCAAGGAAAACCGCCTCATGGATTTGGAAGGGTTCGGTGCGAAGACCCAGGAGAAAATCCTGCAGGGCATTGGCCGCATCAAAAAGACCAGCGGTCATTTTTTAATCGACACCGCGCGCAAGGAAGCGGACAAACTTCTGCGCTATTTAAAAAAGCAAAAGGGCATTCTTAAAATCGAACTCGCCGGAAGCATCCGCCGCTCCAAAGAAATTGTCAAAGATATTGATATTGTCGTCAGCGCCGAGGACCCCGAAAAAATTCATTCGGCCTTGGTTAATTATCCGGAGACAGCGCATGTGATTGCGCATGGAGATACCAAATCCAGCGTGCTGCTGAAATCCGGCATGACCAGTGATTTACGGACGGTTACGGAAAAAGAATTTCCCTTCGCCCTTTATTATTTCACGGGAAGTAAAGAGCACAATGTGGTGGTGCGTACCCTTGCCAAAAAAAGGGGAATGAAGATTAATGAATACGGCATGTTTAAGGGCAAGCGGCGTATTGATTGCAAAGACGAGGTCTGCATTTTTGAAACACTGGGTTTTCATTATATTCCGCCGGAGGCGCGCGAAAATACGGGTGAACTGGAGCTTGCCGCCAAACGTGAATTCCCCAGGCTGGTTGAGGAGAATGATTTACGCGGAGTTTTTCATGTTCACTCCACTTACAGTGATGGTGTGGCGCCGCTGGAACAAATGATTGCCAAGGCTGAGGCAATGGGGCTGGAGTATGTCGGAATTTCTGATCACAGCCAATCCGCCAAATACGCCAGGGGTCTTGAGCCCGAACGGCTGCGCATTCAATGGAAAGAAATCGATTCCTTGCAGAAAAAATTCAAGGTCCGGATTTTTAAGGGAATTGAATCGGACATTCTGGGAGACGGAAAATTGGATTATCCGGATTCCATTCTTTCCCGGTTTGATTTTGTGATCGGATCGGTGCACAGCCGTTTCAATTTACCGGAAAAAGAAATGACCGAGCGAATCCGCCGCGCCATGGAAAATAAATACGTGACGTTTATCGGCCATCCTACCGGAAGGCTGCTTCTGGGGCGCGACGGTTATGCGCTGGATTTAAATGTCATTTTTCAATGGGCCAAAAAAACCGGCGTTGTGATGGAACTCAATTCCCATCCGCACCGTCTGGATTTGGATTGGCGCGTTTGCCAAATGGGGAAAAAATCGGGTGTGCTTTTCAGCATCAATCCCGATGCCCATTCGGTGGAAGGCATGGAAGACATTG
>JACPXL010000048.1 GCA_016196555.1 Candidatus Omnitrophota bacterium
CGCCGATTCTAATGCCTTGACCAGCCTCAACTCGAATTGCTTGCAGGGGCTCTCCCAATTCGGCAGCGACAAGAAAATACGCTACGCCTTCCTCTATCCAGAAAGTTTGATCTGTTTTGAAATGCTGCTCCAGCACCGTCGTTCTTGGAGGTTTACCCTTCATATCTATAGAATCTATTTGCTTACCCCGGGACAATCTTTTCCATTCAAGCTCTGAAATAGCGTCTACTCTTTCAATAGCTTCGTGAAAATCCTTTAATTGCGTGGATCGCGTTGGGAGCGCAAACGTTTCCTTGGCGAAAAAAGTCCCTGCGCCGATGCCCTCGATCATGCGGCGGATAGCTGTTGCCCGGCCATTGATGCTGCCGTCAGAATTATTTTCTGCAGCCACGAGAAGTGAGTCGAGATCTGCGGCATCAAGCTTTTCGGCAACGTCAGGCTGTGCCAAATGATCAATAAGAAATGCGCTGACGGGTTTAGGAGTACCCGTTAAGAGTAATGATCTATAGATGTGAAGATTCTCCGGGCGAAGAAGCGCTTCGGCTTCTCTATCCGCTACCTCCCATTTTTTATCTAGCAAAAGTTGTTGTATATCAACCCGCATTTCGGAGCGGGACTCTAAAAAGCGAACGATCAATTCTAATTTGGTTTTTAATCTAAAAAGACCTTGCCTGAGGAATTCGATGCCCATTCTTTCTCCCAGAGCAAGAGTGAACACCGGCGGGAAAATTCTTACAATTTCATCCATGGAGAAAGCACCCCGTTTGATTGGCTGGGCCTCATCCCAATTCACCCGCAGCCATGGATCTAGCTTTGCAAAAATCCCCGGCCTCACAGCTCCAATCATTTTTATGTAAGTCAACTCAGGCTGCCAAAATTTAGTGCCGCGAAATTCATTTACAATAGCCCGGTCTCTCTCATTCTTAATTTGTTCATCCTTAATCTTATTGATCGCAGCAAGAGATCGCAGCAAAATCCGGTTTTCATTAGGCGTGATGTTTCCTTCAAGAAAAGCTCGGGCATAAATGCGGACCGCGTCAAATAAATGATCAATGTTTCCTTTGGGTGCGGAGCGGAGAGTGACAGGAAGCACAATATCGATGTAAGGATGGCCGGCATCCCTATGAGTCATTGGAGAATGAATCTGATGAACGGGATGCTGCTCGGAAATCGCGGAAATCTGCATTCCCATTGCGCGCAAATCTTGTATTGCTTCTTGGACCCGGGTAAGGCGGCCGCCTCGTTCAATCAATGAAAGTTCAGATCTTTCATCTTCAGGCCTAAGGTTTAGTTCTCTTGTTCTAGCTAATTCTCTTTCTATTTGCTCTTGTTCCTCTTGGGTTAACCAAATTCCTATCCTATATTGGTAGCTTTCTAATAATAGATCTTCCGCAGAGCCCTTTCCAGCGGCCCTAAGATCTGCTTCAACCGTTATGACACCATCATATTTTGGGTAAATCTCTCTCATTGCTTCTACCGCCGCTCCATAGGTAATGGTCGGCTCCAAACGCATTTCGGATTGGGAACCGATGCGGCGATCTCTTATCGCTTCACTAATTTCTCGTATCTGGGCAGAAGATGATGCGTCCATTTTTAGCGTAAAACCAGCCGGCACTTGCTCGACGGGTTCCAACCCTCCGGGAATGGCTTCCACTGATATTTGATCAATGTTTCCACTAGTTATATTTCTTAACGTTATAATGCGGAGAACAAGGCCCTCCCCCCTAAAACTATCAACGGTCCACAAAAACATATCGTTAGGCGAGGACTCAAAATCAACAATTTTTATTATTCGAGGATCAGAAGCTCGCATTGAAACAGAATCCTCCGCCTGACGGCGCAAAAGCATTCCTTCTCGTATAAAGGTGAGCACATCCGCTTGAGTTAATTCGCTTTTCCCCTCGATAACAGCAATTGTGTCTGTTCCTCCTGCGCGCATTTCGGATTTGACGTTAACTGCCGGGCGTTTTTCTTTGGAGAGTTCAAGGTCAGCAAATTTAAGAGGCTTGTTCATATCGGAAATGGCAAAATAAGAAAGGTTCTTGTCTCCGGTAATTTCAATTTCAAGGGTATGCCAACCCTTGCCCTTTCGCTTAAATTCTCTTTTACCCTCGAAAAAGCCTTTTAACTCCAGCTTAAACGCGGCCTCGTCCTCGTCAGGAACGTATACCTTAAGATAAACATATTTATAACCGGCAGATTTTCCGGGCAGCCGGGCTTGGTTGACGCCTTCTCCCGCCCAGCCGGTCCTGGCTTCGTCAAAGGACAAAATTCCGTCTTTGATTGTATTGGGCAGCCAGGCAGAATCGTTAATAGGATTGGTCAATCCTCTTTTGGTGGCTCGTTGAATGCGGTTAAAGTAATTATAAGACAGCTTGTCACTGACGAATGCTTCTCCAATTTTAACTTTTTCATCTTTTTCAGCCGCGGCGGTTTTCTCTGCTTGGACTTGCTTATCTTGGGATAAAAGAGGCGCCGGCGATGTTCCCAAAAAACTGGCCGCTATCAGGGTTGCGATTTTTAGAAAGTCCTGCCAAGAACGAATTCCCAACCGCAATTCGGAGCGGCGGCCAAGCATATTGCGGAAACCGGCTTCAATTGCACGTAAATCCGGAGAGACTCTTTGTCCTCCTGTAGGTGACTCTTTGACTTCATATTGAAATGGCCTCCGGCTGATTAAGCGAATAGGGAACATGTTACGATCCCGTGTCGCGGTCACTCCAAAGCCTGACAACATTTTGAAAAGTTCAGAATCAACACGTTTAATATTTGCTGCCCAGTCAAAGATCCGGCCATTCACACTGACTTTGATTGCGCCGGATTGTATGTCGCGAAAGGCGTTAACATTCACATGCCAGGGCAGTAAATCAGTCAGCATAGCTTTTGCTTGGTCTGGATCGTAAACTATTCCCTGTCCTTCCCACGATAAAGGATTAATTTCGTGTCCAACATAATGCTCCCATTGGAAAATTCCGTTCCTTCCTTGCGTAATTGTATCCTGTGAATGAATCTTATACTGCCTAAGTGTTTCTGTCATTTTTCTACGATCGTCTAAGCGTGTCCAGGGAGCACGGGGATGCCCAATTTGAATTTCAGCGGCTTGATTTTCGGGATTGATTCGTGTCTCAATATGCAATCGCTGTGAATCTTCAGTGTTTCTGTCAAATGTTTTTGGAAGAACCGAATAGTTTTCTGCGGCCGAGCCGGCACGACGAGGAAGTTTATCCAATGCAAGCCTGAGTGCCCGCTGCGCCATAGTCTTGTCGACGCTCTCAACTTCTTTGTCACCGCTCTTCACTTCTTTCCATAACGCAGGCGCCAAAGCTTGCTCAACCAATTCTCTGGCCTCAAGCAATCGAACTCCCTCTCTTACCAGCCCTAAAGCTCCTTCAATATTCGCACCAAGTTCTCCAGCAAGATGATATTGATTCGCTTCCACCAAACTCGAGAACGCGGAATGATGAAAGCGCATTTCGGAGCGGGGCGCCAGAAGATCTACGGCATGCTTGTCATGATAAACAACGATGCGCCAGCCGTCCTGACGGATTAATTCTAATTGGCCGTCCGTTTCGGGTCCGAGTTTCCAACTGATAATAGGTCCGTTTGCTTTGGCTTGAACTTCATTAACGACAGCTGAGGGCGGCATGGACGGGGCATAGGTCGTGAGAACGTTTCCTGCTTCATCAATAAGCTGAAGATCACTACCGTTGGGAGCTTGCAGCTCAATGTGCCGCATTTCGGAGCCGGAGGCTGCCGGCGCTGAAACCGGTACGGGGGGCGTGAATTCATCGATTAAGGAAATAACATCTAAAATTTCCTCTCGAAATCTGCTATTTGATTCCTGAGTGGAAACACCTTCTAAAATCTCCCTTGCTTTTCTATATTCTTTTTCAGATTTGCCCCTTTTAAGCACCGTGTGGGCTTCCCTGAGTTTTGTTTCTAAATCGCCGGGTACTCCTTTTGACTCCCAAAGTTCTTCTAAAAGTTTTCTTATCGCGACATCCAGCTTATTGATTTCATAACGGACACCGGATTGTTCATGATAATAGGCCGCTTTAATATTAAATCGGGCAGCGCCTCTGCCAAAAATTTTGTCGAGTTCTACGGAGGCAAATGTAATTGACTGGTCTGGGTTTATTTTGTGATAAATTCTGGCTTGCTCCCCGGGAGCTAGGAACACTAAAGTTCCATCTTCTGTGGGAGTATTCCGCGGGGATTCAACTTCTAAACTTGAAGAATGTTTGATAAGAAGATTGATTGAAGGCACCTCGCCTTCATTTTCAGGAACATGCTGAACATATTTAAGAACAATTCTTGTATTAGGATCAAAAGGTTGATCTTCATCAAAAAGGATGTAGTTTTCTCCCTGAGATAAGACAAAGGGGACTCCGGTGGGTCTCCGCATTTCGGAGAAACGAGGGAGGACATCACGAAAACCTCTGGCGATTCTGTCTAGAAATGCACGGTGTGTTAGAGGCTCGTTAGCAGCAGGAAAGTCGTCTACCGAAAAATTAAATCTTTTTATGTCGATAAGGTCTATGGTCATTTTCTGCTCATCCTTGACCACAGTAATTCCAAACTTCTGCAATTTATCGGAAAGCGGAGACTCCAGGCCGAAATTACTTCTCCGCCAATTAAAAGTCTGCTCATCCAACTCGACCATGATTTCTCCTTCACGATCACGAAAGACGTAGACAGGAGTGCCAAAAGGTAATAAATCAATGAGTGCCCCCTCTATCTGTTCAGGGTTATAAGTCAGCCCGTTACTTCCTGTCACATATTCAACGCTATGAGCGGCGGTCCGTTCCAAGAAAAAAGTTTGCCCTTCACGACGGGTACCCACGTTATGGGGATACAGCGCATCTCCCAAAACGTCATAATCTTTCAGAGAAATCCATTGAGCCTCCGGACCACCAATTTGGATTTGCGGAAGACCATTCTCAAATTTTGTCGCAATATAGAAAGGGGGACGTATTTCAGATTGGGCGAGAAATGTCTCGTAGGCAGCCACGAGAGCCTCGACTTGCGTT
The DNA here is from genome assembly GCA_016196555.1 of Candidatus Omnitrophota bacterium. GTDB lineage: Bacteria > Omnitrophota > Omnitrophia > Omnitrophales > Aquincolibacteriaceae > JACPXK01. The sequence continues at coordinate 5,031 of JACPXL010000048.1, forward strand.
TGACCATTTTCACCGATAGCAGCGAATGGACGAAAATCATGTTGAATTTCAGCTGCAAATCGCTCTATTTTCTCGTTCTGCTCGTCCTCGCTTCTCTGCTTATAAAGCTTTTGAATCACAGGATCCTTAACCAGTCGATTCAAACTCTCGTTTACTAAATTTATTAAATGCCTGAATTCGGCAAGTGTAATTTTGGCGTTCTTGTATCGGTTAAAACCAAATTCTTCAACCGTCGCCCGCAATTCGGAGCTGGAGGCGAGAGGAGGAAGAAGCCCGACTTCATTTCGATTAAAATAAACAACCACTCGCCATCTGTCATCGCGTGTTAAGACTAATTGCCCGCCAAGCTCTCCTTCTTCCGGAATGTCCCAATCAGCGATAGTACGTCCATTTAATTTTGCTTGAATGTCCGCGATCACGTCAGCAACTGGCGCTTGCGGGAAAAAACTTGTAAGCGCTTTACCGCCACGCACAACCTGAAGACGATCGCCCTCTATTTTTAACTCAATAGGAGATGATTTAGCACGAACCACTTGAGAGCCGATAGGTTCATCGATTTCAGCGTCAAAATGGGCTATGTCAGCGGGGCTCGGCCACTTAAGGTTCCGCAATTCGGATTGGGAGAGTAATTCTATGCTTCCGATAGAGACAGAATTTTGAGGAGAAAGATTAATTTCTCCGCCAAGATCCGCCTGGGTGGCGGGCTGCAAAAGCTTGAGAAGATTCGGAGCCGTAAGTTCGCCTTTAGTCTCAAGACCGCGCATTTTGGCCACAAACTTATCGATTTTTCGGAAATTCTCAGCCAGGGTTTTGTCATTCGTGCCCTTCACCGTCTCATCAAGAAAGGAAATGTATCGCCCTACGCCTGTGATTTTTTCCTGTTTGGCCAAATCACGGATAATTTGGTCGCGCCACTCTTTAATCAATTGGTTGCGGGACGGATCATTGCTGTCATTTGCCGATTTAAGCAATTTATCGCGCGTGGCGCGGACAAAGGCCTTATAGAAATTGATCCTGCCGTTTTCGATTTCGAAATATTTTTTCCAGGAAACATCACCGCGCATATGTTCGCGGTAATGCGTTTGGTCGGGAATGGATTTGATTTGCGGCATGAGGAGAACATAGGAAATATTTTTTTCTTTGAGCCGCGCGGTAAAACCTTGGGTATGAAAACCGCCGGCAACAAGAAGCGAGGCCTTGTCCCCTTTTTCCATGGCGCTGAGAAGATTTTTAAACATCGCTTCGTCGCGCTTGACCGCGGTTTCGTAAAAAGCGATGTGAGAATTGAATGAATCTGGAGAAAAAGCGAGATTGCTTCGCCCGTTAATCGTACGCTGGGCTCGCAATGACATTTCGGACGCATCTGTCATTGCGAGGAGGCCGTAGGCCGACGAAGCAATCTTGCTTTTCAATTCTTTCCACTCTTCGCGGCTGAGCTCAAGATGGATTAATTTGCCCAGCAGTTCCAGCTTACGGCCTTCACGGTCCAGCTCTTTTTCGGCGTCACTGCGTAAAAGGCTTTGTTTGACGTCCGCGGCATAATGCTCGAAATCGCGGAAGAATTTTGTGCCTTCGATATCGTGCAGATGCTTCTGATTGCCAACAAGACGTAACAATTCTTCCGTCATTCTGAGCCCGCAGGGCGAAGAATCTAGATCCGGAGATCCTTCAGCCCTTCGGGCTTCAGGATGACAAGATGCGGCAATAAGTGCTTTAATCGAAAGAGCAAAGGCCGGGGCAGAAATGCGTGAAGTGCGGAATTCCTGGGATTTTTCATTGAAAAGTTGTAACG
>JACPXL010000049.1 GCA_016196555.1 Candidatus Omnitrophota bacterium
CGAGAAGCACCAGATGCGGAGAAAAACTTTCTATCTGCCGCAGCCCATCTTCTCCATTCAGGGCGCTAAAGGCTTGATAGCCAAGTTCCTCCAGGCAGGCGACTACCTGTTCACAGACATCCGCATCGTCATCGACAATCAAGATTTTCTTATTGGCCATACCTTAATTTATCGGCCTCTCATCGGAATATTAAAGGGGGCCTATATCCCTTCATAGAGATAGGAAGTCCTATAGAATGTTTTATATAGCATAACATGTCTGGAGGAGGTTTAATTTTTGACCCTGTTTTACCAAAGCTGATCGGAGGATCAGCCCCGCATCAGAATTAAAAAGAAGATTCGTGAAGGGCGAGAAGATTCAAGCTGCCGCGGGCAATATCGTAGACGCGGGACTCATATTTTTTCCACCGGCTGACTTCGTCCTTCGAAATCGCAGCGCGCGAGCCGCTCCAGAAAAAGGGCGTTGAAACGGGCTTTCCGTCCCGCCAAACTTCCGCACGTCCGCGGGAAGGTTTCCCTTCCTCATCATAATAAAGGGAAATATAATTTGAAAGCCCGGCGCTGCCGGAATTTCCAATCCGGTGATATTTGGCACATAGGGCGACTTGAATTGTTTTTCCGTCCGGATGATATTGAAAGACGAGAATTTCCCGCGTAATTTTTCCGTCCGCCGGGTGGTCCACAATGTCGATGAATTCTTTTACTTTTCCGCTTTTGTTGTCATCCGTGTAATTTGTTTTCTGCCGTATGGATTTCGAATGCGTTTTAATGCCTTTGCGGTCAAAATCAGTCAATAGGGTCTGCTGTTTAAATTCATCTCCGAGCATTTCATAATCGCTGACCGCTTGTGTGACACCACCATGGCCATACTCTTTTTTACAAACCGTGGAGCCTTTTTCCGGATAGCCGGATGACTGGCAATTTTCTTCAGATTTCGAAGTAAGCGGCACTTCATGGCGCTCAGCGGCATACACCCCTTTTGATTCCAGACACAATAGGCCTGTCAATAAGCAGACCTGTAATATAGCGATACAGCTTAATAAGGATTTTTTCATAACTTTTAACTTTATCTGAACTTAACATATAACTTTTACATCTCAAAACGATCAACTAAGTAATAAAGATGTAAATAAGACTCAATATATAGCTAAATTTTCAGTCGTGGGAAGGGGTAAAGTAGTGTAACGGAAAAATCAGGAAAGAAGGCGTCCGAAGGGCTTAACTATTTACTATGAAAAGGGTTGGACTATAAATACGAGAGGGAATTGGATATTAAAGCAACGGAAAGTGAGTGAAAATTCGAAGAATTCTGAAAAATCAGTAATTAGAGTTCGAGAAATTTAGGAAAACGAGTTAAATTGACACAACTCGTTTTTTTAACCACGACCACGTCCTCTAAGCGGACGCCGCCGGCATCTTCATAATAAAGCCCGGGTTCCACGGTCACCACATGACCCGCTTTCAAAATGCTTTTTCCAAGGCTTATGCGCGGTTCTTCATGAATATCCAGGCCAAGGCCATGCCCTGTGCCGTGAAAAAATCCCTGCATGCGGCCGTTCATCACTCCGGTTTTAAAGCCGAGGGATTCAAAACGGGATTGAATAGTGCCGTGAATTTCATTTCCGTCCACGCCCTCGCGGATTTTTTTAAAAGCAATGTCCTGTCCTTCTTTGACAGCAGCATACATTTTTTTTAATTTTTCCGAAGCCTTGCCGCGCACCACGGTCCGCGTGAAATCAGCAAAATAGCGGCTTTTGGAATCGCGCGGAAAAATATCCATAATGATGGATTGATGAGCGTAAAGCGGGCCCGATCCCTGATCGTGAGGATCAACAGCATGGTTTCCGCAGGCCACAATGGAATGGGCCGCGATGCAATCGAGTTCCATCAGTTTGACATTAATGATTTTTTTAATGGATTCACTCGTGAGCCGCTCACCGTGAAAATAAAGTTTTCCTTTTCGAATCACGGATTTTTTTAAAGTTTGAATGGCCAGCCCGACGGCAATTTCGACATTCTTGATCGCTTGAGCAATTGCGCGGATTTCCTCAGGGCTTTTGACGGTCCGCTCTTCAAAAAAGGGATCGCCTTTAATTTCAATTTGAAATCCCCGTGCGCGCAGGGGGTCCAGATATTGCGCCGGAAAATTTCCCGGCACTTCGAAATTCTGAACTCTCTGGCTTTTCAAAAATTCTTCGATTAAATCAAGATAGGAAGGTTTTTTATCGTATTTTTTCCGGTACTCTGCGGCAAGCAGCGAAGTGGAATGGACATGATCGACCTGCGCTTGGGATTTAGCGCGGTCGACTTCCAAATCACTCATTAAAAGATGTCTTTTGCCGCCGGTTTGCACGAATACAAAATCATCGGGCGCGATAAAACGGGTGGCGTAATACAAATTAGCATCCGCCTCGCTTGAGGCAATCATTAAAACCGAACGGTGATCTGCGATCTTCGTCATTGAGCGTTTCTCCAGATTGGATATAATACCAGATTCATACTCTCGTCACCAAAGGAGAATCATGTCTGGTTTTGTGAAAGTTGCCAAAAAAAGTGAAATTCCCGCCGATACCGGCAAGCTGGTTCAGGTAGAGGGTAAAGACATTGCCTTGTTCAAGGTCGATAACAAAGTCTACGCTATTTATTCCGTATGTCCGCATCAGGGCGGGCCTCTTGATGAAGGAGGTCTTGACGGGAAAGTCGCGATGTGCCCCTGGCATGGATGGCAATTCGATGTGACCACCGGAGTCTGCACGTTTAATCCTTCCATCAAACAGCCCGTTTTTCCCGTCAAAGAAGAAGGGGATGATATTTACGTTAAAGCCTGACGTTTTGGGCTGGCCCAGAAGAATTATCTGCCTTACTGCCGAAACCACGGAAATTGCTTTTGCGCTCGGAGCAGGTGATCGCATTGTCGGTGTATCCGGTTACAGTGTCCGCCCGCCCGAAGCCCGGCAAAAAGAAAAAGTCGCGGCTTTTACTTCGGTACGCATGGATAAAATCCGCGCGCTTCAGCCCGATCTTATCCTTGGGTTTTCCGATCTTCAAAAAGACATTCTCCGCGATCTTGTGGGCGAAGGCTTCAATGTGTTTGTGACCAATCAGCGCACACTCTCAGAAGTCGGAGAGGCCATGCTCGCCATCGGAAGGCTTCTTGGGGCCGCGGATAAAGCAGAACAAATTTGTCGGGAATTTTTTGCAGAACTCGATCAACTTGCTCAAAGTTGTCATTGCGAGCCCGAAGGGCGAAGCAATCCCGCTTTTGAAAAACAAGATCGCGTCGTCGGCCGTCGGCCTCCTCGCGATGACGGGCATAAAAAACCCCGCGTTTATTTCGAAGAATGGGATGATCCGCTGATTTCCGGTATTTCATGGGTGAGCGAGTTAATCGAAAAACTTGGCGGCGAGGATGTTTTTAAGGAAAAGGCCTCCGGCAAAGTCGCGCGCCAGCGTACGGTTTCTCCGGAAGACGTCATCCGGGCCAATCCGGACATTATGATTGCTTCCTGGTGCGGCAAAAAAGTGCAGTTTGAAAAAATAAAGTCCAGGCCGGGCTGGGAAAAAATTAGCGCTGTCCGTAACAATCGTCTTTATGAAATTAAATCGACGGATATTCTTCAGCCGGGATTGTCCCTGATGCACGGAGCGCGCCAAATGGCCGCCATTTTTCGGGGCGAAGCCGAATCCCTCAAAACCGTTGACGGTATTTGTCAAAGCAGTTAAACTGCGCGTCCTATGCTTTCTCAAGGAAATCTCATGAAAAAACCAGCATCTCTTGATGAATTAAAAGCCAAGGCCAAGCTGATTCGCCGCCACATCATTGAAATGACCTGTGCGGCGGGTTCCGGCCATCCCGGCGGGTCCCTTTCGGCCACGGAAATTGTGACCGCCCTTTATTTTTCCGTGATGCGCCATGACCCTAAAAACCCTGCGTGGCCCGACCGTGACCGGCTGATTTTAAGCAAAGGCCATGCCTCGCCGCTTCTTTATGCAGCGCTTGCGGAATCCGGCTATTTTGATCCTAAACTTCTCCTCACTTTCCGTAAATTAGGCAGTGCGCTTCAAGGACATCCTGATCGCCGCAAACTGGCCGGAGTCGAAGCTTCAACCGGTTCTCTCGGCCAGGGACTTTCCATTGGCATCGGCCATGCGCTGGCGAGACGGCTGGATCAAAAATCTTATTACACTTATGTGGTCATGAGTGACGGTGAAACCAACGAAGGCCAAATTTGGGAAGCCGCTGCCATGGCCGCGCATCACAAGACGGACCATTTAATCGCCATCCTTGATTACAATAAATATCAGCTCGATGATTCCACTACGGCCATCTGCAATATGGAACCCATGGTGGAAAAATGGAAAAGTTTCGGCTGGTATGTGGAAGAAATCGACGGCCATGATCCCGAACAAATCCTTGCCGCCGTCAAAATTGCGCAAAATGTAAAAAATCAGCCCGCTATGATCGTTGCTCATACGATCAAAGGCAAAGGTGTTTCATTTATGGAAAATAATAATCATTTTCACGGTGTGTCTCCGACCCAAGAAGAAATGGAACGCGCCCTAAAGGAACTTTCCTAATGGAAAAAAAACTCGGCAAAGCCACGCGCGATGCCTACGGTCAAACTTTGGTCGAAGTCGGAAAAAATAATCCGGACATTGTTGTGCTTGATGCCGACCTTTCTAAATCCACTAAGACCGCTGATTTTGGCAAAACTTATCCGGACCGTTTTTTCAATGTGGGAATCATGGAAGCCAATATGGTGGGCGTTGCTTCGGGGCTTGCCGCCTGCGGAAAAATCCCGTTTATTTCCAGCTTTGCCACATTTTTAATCTGCAAAGGTTTTGATCAGCTGCGCATGGCCGTGGCTTTTTCGGAATTGAATGTGAAAGTCGTGGCTTCGCACGGCGGTATTTCGATCGGCGAGGACGGTGCTTCGCAAATGAGTATTGAAGATATAGCGCTGACGACCGCACTTCCGGAATTTACGGTGAGTATTCCTTCCGATGAATTTGCCACCCGTGCTTTAATTCATGAGGCCGTCAAGCACCGCGGGCCGGTTTATATTCGTACCGGCCGTCCTAAAGCCCCCATCGTGCACGATGCTTTCCGCACCTTTCAATTTGGCAAAGGCATCCGGCTGCGCGAAGGAAAAGACCTCACGCTGGTGGCAAACGGTTTGCTGGTTTTTGAGGCCCTGGAAGCCGCCGATCAATTGAAAGCGGCCGGAATCAGCGCTTCGGTGATTGATATGCATACCATTAAACCTTTGGATCATGCGCTTCTTCTTGAAGAAGCAAAAAAAACCGGCCATATGGTAGTTTGCGAAGAGCATCAAATTTGGGGGGGCTTAGGCAGCGCAGTCGCCACTTATCTTGCGCAAGCCCATCCCTGCAAAATGGAATTTGTGGCCATTCAAGATACTTTTGCCGAATCCGGCACTCCCGATGAATTGATGAAAAAATACGGCCTGACCGCTCCGGCCGTGGTAAAAGCCGCCAAAAAAGTTTTGGGTAAAAACTGATTCTGAAAACAAAACTTTCCATTTATTTTTTTTCTCTCCTTTCCCTTTTAATTTTTTCACCCGTCATTGATGCTGCCACAGCCGCGAAGGCCATGGCGGTCACCGCTCATCCTTTAGCCACTGAAACGGCGGTCGCAATCCTTGAAAATGGCGGCAATGCGGCCGATGCTGCGATTGCAGCCCAATGGGTCTTGAATGTCGTGGAGCCGCAGTCCTCGGGAATAGGCGGCGGCGGATTTTTTCTTTTTTACGATGCCCGGCAGAAAAAATTCTTTTCTTATGATGGGCGCGAAAAGGCCCCCGAAAAAGCTTTTGCAGAAATGTTTTTGGATGCAAACGGCCGGCCTTATCCTCATGATCCCAGCCGGATTACGGGCGGGCTGCCGGTCGGCGTGCCGGGCATCTTGCAGCTGCTTGACTTAGTTTATCGAAAGCATGGAAGCGGGAAATTTTCTTTCGAATTACTTTTTGATCCTGCCATCCGTTTGGCCGAAGAGGGTTTTGAAATTTCGCCGCGCACGGCGCATTATTTAAAAAAAGAAGAAGCCCGGCTGAGGCTTTTTGGCGAAACCCGGCGGATTTTTTTTGATGAACGCGGCAAGCCCTTTCGTGCCGGACATACTCTCAAGCAGCCTGATCTCGCCCGGACTTTCCAGCTTATTCAAAAAAACGGACCAGAAATTTTCTATGAAGGAGAAATTGCGGATTCCATCGTCGAGGCGGTGAAAAACGCTCCTTTTCATCCGGGTTTGATGGAAAAAGAAGACCTTAAAAATTACCGTATTGCTGAGCGCGCTGTGGTGAGCGGCCGCTATCGCGGTTATGATATTTTCAGCATGGGGCCGCCTTCTTCCGGCGGGACCACTCTTCTTGAAGCCCTCAATATTCTGGAACTTTATCCTCTTGCCGAATATGGCCAAACTGCGCGCGGGTATTATTTTTTTTCCAGAGCCCAGGCATTGGCTTTTGAAGACAGAAACCGCTATCTGGGCGATCCCGATTTCGCACAAATTCCGGTAGGAAAAATTATTTCCAAAGAATTTGCGCGCCAAAGAAACGAAATGGCTTCCGGCGCAAAGCGTCCTCGCAATGACAGCGCGGTCGAATCTCCCAACACTTCGCACATTTCCATTGTGGATGAGGAAGGAAATATGGCAGCTTTTACGACAACTATCGAAGCGATGTTCGGATCGGGCATGGTGGTTCCCGGCCGGGGATTTTTTTTGAATAATGAATTGACGGATTTTGAGGCTGTTTCTTCATCGGAGAAAAATCATCCCAATGCGCCCGGGCCGGCAAAACGTCCACGCAGCAGCATGACCCCGACATTTATCTTTCAAGAAGGCCGTCCCTTCCTTATTATAGGTTCGCCCGGCGGCTCTCGAATCATTGGGGCGGTTTTCAATGTGATTGTGAATATTATTGATTTCGGGATGACGCTGGAGGAAGCCCTTGCTGCGCCGCGCCTGATTCATCGCGGGACGGGCATTGAAGCGGAAGAAGAATTTTTTCAACAGTCTGAAATAGTCCTCGGGCTTGAACAAAGGGGAATGAAAGTCAGCAAAACAGACCGCATCGGAAATATTCAGGCCATTCATTTTGATTCACGGCAGGCAGTGATCGTCGGCGCTGGCGACCCGCGGGGCGAAGGGAAAGCTAAAGGTTATTAAGGAAATTTTATGACCAAGGAAATTTTATTCGAAGGAAAATATTTGCGGCTTGTGCGCAAGCAGACTTGGGAATTTGTCGAAAGAATTCACGGCGACGGGATTGTCGTGATTATGCCGCTTACAGAAAAGAAAACAGTGATTGTGATTGACCAATACCGTGCGGCACTGGAAAAACGCGTGATCGAGTTTCCGGCTGGTCTTGTCAGAGATATGGAGGCGCACCGCGGTGAATCTTTTGAAAACGCGGCCAAGCGTGAACTTGAAGAAGAAACCGGTTACCGGGCCGGCAAAATAAAAGTCCTTTTTCGCGGTCCTGCTTCTTCCGGGGCCACGGCTTCCATGATTACGTTTTTTCTCGCAGAAAAATTGACCAAGGTTTCAGAAGGAGGCGGCGACGAAACCGAGGATATTCAAGTACATGAAATTCCCGTCAAAAAACTTGCCGGCTGGATTCAAAAAATGGAAAAAAAGGGAATGGTCACAGACCCTAAGGTTTATTCCGGGCTTTATTTTTTGGAGAAAATAGGCGCTAAACGGTCTTGACGGAAATGTTAAAATACGGCCTTAACCATAGGACCTTTCATCATGATTGATGTTCAGTCTGTGACCATGCTTTACGGAAGTTTCGCCGCGCTTTCCGGCGTTTCTTTTCAGGCCCATCAGGGGGAAATTCTCGGTCTTCTTGGGCCTAATGGGGCCGGCAAGACCACGGTCATGCGAATTCTCACCACCTACCTTTACCCGAGTTCCGGAACTGCGAAGGTGGGGGGGATAGACATTCTTAAAAATCCCATCGAAGTGCGCCGCCGCATCGGCTATCTTCCCGAAACCGCGCCGCTTTATCTCGATATGCTGGTCGATGAATACCTTCGTTTTGTCGGCGAGGCCCGGGGCATTCGAGGCCGGAATTTGGAAAATCGTTTGGGATGGCTGCGCGAAGTTCTCGGAATTGAATCCATCTGGAAGCACGGCCTCTCGGAAATTTCCAAAGGTTATCGTCAGCGCGTGGGGCTCGCCCAGGCGCTTATTCATGATCCCAGCGTTTTGATTTTAGACGAACCCACTTCCGGCCTTGATCCCCTGCAAATTATAGGAATACGCGCTTTGATCAAAAGCTTGGCCAAAGACAAGACCGTTATTTTTTCTACGCATATTTTGCCCGAAGTGGAAGCCCTGGCGGACCGGATCACGATTATTCATGAAGGCCAAATCGTGGCGCAGGGAACTCAGCAGGAATTGGCCCGCCAAGTTTGGGAAAAGGGCGAGACCAAGGAACCTTTGACGCTGGAAAATATTTTTATTTCTCTTCTTATGCCTAAAAAAGTTCGTCATCCTGAGCGCAGCGAAGGATCTCACGAAATTCTTCGCCCCCAAGGGGGCTTAGAATGACGTTTAGCAAAGTTTCTCCAATCTTAACCGTTTTCCGGCGCGAGACGGCCGCCTATTTTAATTCCAGCATTGCCTATATTTTTATTATTGTTTTCGTTGTCTTAAACGGCGGATTTTTTATGAATACCTTTTTCCTAATCGGCCGGGCGGATATGCGTTCCTTTTTTTCTCTCCTTCCTTTTTTCCTCGCGATTTTTCTGCCGGCCGTGACCATGCGGCTTTGGGCGGAAGAAAGAAGAGGCAATACGCTTGAACTTCTTCTTACTTTTCCCATGCGCACCGAAGAACTTGTCATCGGGAAATTTTTGGCCAGTGCGATGTTTTACGCCTCGGCCCTGGCGGCAACTTTTTCCATTCCCCTGATGATTTATATTTTGGGCAGACCCGATCTTGGGGCCATGGCGGGAGGATATGCCGGGGCTTTTCTCCTGGGCGCTTTTTTTCTGGCCGTCGGTATTTTTATTTCCGGCCTCTGCCGGGACCAAATCGTGGCTTTTATTCTGACCATGATGATTTGCTTCGGTCTTCGTTTGCTCGGCAACAATCTGGTCGCCGCCACCATTGACGGCTGGATTCCCGGACTCGGGACCTGGCTCGATCATTTTGTGGGATGTCTTTCTCATTATGAATCCTTCACGCGGGGAGTCATCGATTTGAAAGACGTTTTGTATTTTGTCATCGGCGCTGCCGTTTTTTTAGTCCTGAACGGTTTTTGGCTGGAAGGGCGTATGCGGCCGCGCGCAGCGCTCATTTTCTCAAGTGCTGTCGTGATTTCAACCGGCATTTTTTTAATGTCCAACTGGCTTTTGGCGGGCACACCGCTTGGACGTTTTGATCTTACCGAAGGAAAGGTTTATACCATTTCCGGTGCCACGAAAAAAATCCTCCGCGATTTGAAGGCCCCCGTCACGGTTAAGCTTTATATTTCACCCACGGAAAAAATGCCGGGAGGCATGAAAACGCTTGAGCGGGACATTCTTGATAAATTCGATGAACTTAAAATCATCTCAGAAGGAAAATTCCAATATAAAATTTTTCATCCGGAAAATATAGCCATCCCATCCCCGGGTGAATCAGAGCCAGGCAAAGAATCTCTGGAAGAACAAATTTCCAACAAAGGAATACAGCCTTTCCGGATTGAATCCATTGAAGCGGATCAGGTGGGTGTGCGTTTAGTTTATGCGGCAATAAGTCTGGCTTATAAGGAAAAACCGGAAGAAATTATTCACCGCATTATCCCCGAAACTTTGACCCAGCTTGAATATCTGATCATGTCAAAAATTTACCGTCTGACTCTTCCCGAAACTCCCAAGTTAGCTTTAGTCGCCCCTTATGAAGATAAAGAAACAGATCCTCAGCTGCGCGCTCTTCTGTCCCAGCTTGGGGCACAGGTGCCGCAAGGTTATCGTCAGGACCTTTATGAATTCCTTCCCGTGATGATGCAATACGAAGGCTATACCATGGAGCGGATTCGCCTGACAGAAAGTGAGCCGATTCCTGCCGGGACCAAAACATTGATTGTGATTGAGCCGCGCACTTTGAGCGAGCGTCAGCAATATGAAATCAATCGTTTCTTGGCCCAAGGCGGTTCCTTATTCCTGGCCGTGCAAAATTATGAATACGAATATCGGGCCGGCGGCAATGAGCTTGGACTGTTTCCGTTTAAAAAATATCCGGCAGTGAACCCCATGCTCAAGGAATGGGGTTTTGAAGTGGATGAAAAAATTCTCGGGGACGAACAAAATGATATTCTTAACGTCGCAAGCGGTGCCGGCCTCGGCATAATTCCGATGGCCGTTCCGGTCAAACTGCCCATTCAGATTTTGATTCCAACCTCGCAATTTAATCCGGATATTTCCATCACTTCACATCTTCCCCCGATGTTTTACCTTTGGGGCACAGCCCTCAAACTTGATTCGGATAAAATCAAATCTCAAGCCCTCAAGGTCCAGACGCTTTTTGGATCAAGTCCTCAATCCTGGACCATTCCTTTTTCGGAAGGGCCCTTAATGGCAGCGGTTTTCGAGAAACAGGCGGACAGTGAGACCGGACCTTTTCCATTAGCGGTCATGGCGGAAGGGCAATTTAAAAATATTTATGAAGGGAAACCGGCCCCGGAATGGGACGTAAAACAAGAACCCGAGGTACCGGAAGATAAACAGGAAAAAGCGGAATCCCTGACGCTTGCCCCTGGAAAAATGATTTTGACCGGTGCTGCTTCGATGTTTCAAAAACGCTTGATTCAAAACGGGGGACATGCAGATTTTTTTATGAACAGCTTGGATATTTTGACGCTGGGAGGTGAACTTATTTCTATTCGTTCCAAACAGCCGGCCGACCGTTCGCTCAAAATGGTCCCGCGAGCGGCCAAATTTGGCTGGCGTTTTGCCACCACCCTTTTAATTCCTATCGTGATTGCGATTTTGGGCGCGTTTCGAATTTTATTCCGCCAGAATTTGAAACAGAGCCGCAGGAAATCTCTCACTTCCGCCGGCGTATGAAAGCAAAACAAATTATCGTTCTTGCCGTGGTTTTTCTTCTCCTTGCTGCCGGGGTAGTTTTAAAAAAATTCTATAAACCGGTCGAGATTTCCTCAGAATTTTATACTCCGCTTGATATTTCTTTTGAAACCGGACAAGTGGCGGCCGTTGAAATCGCCGCCGGAAAGACAGAGCCGGCCGTTGTCCTTGTGAAGGAAAATAATATCTGGAAAATACCGGGTCTATGGGATGTAAGAGCCGATCAGGAGAAAATCGAAGGATTTTTAAATGAACTGCGCCAAACCAAAGGGGAGCTGCGCGCCAAAGATAAAAATATTTTCGGTGATTTTGGAATCGGCGATGAAGAGGCCTGGCGCCTTGTTTTGAAAGATCAAAACCAGGCCCCGCTCGCCTCTTTTCTTTTTGGCACCAAAAGAGAAATTTCGGAAGGCGCTTTGTTTTTACGCAGGCCGGATTCCGAAATGGTTTATCTGATCAATTTCGATTTTTTTAATCTAATCGGGATACCCGGCAATGTATCGATCAAAACCCCGGCAGAAGATTTTTGGGCTGATTTTAAAATTCTTCCTGTTTCCTCCGATCAAATTCAAACCATTGAGATTTTGCATTTGGGCCCCGGCAAGGAAAGTAAAGTGCTGAATTTGGTGCGTAGTTCCAGCGGGGACACGGCCTGGAAATTTGGCGGTAAAGAAATTACGGCTGCCTTGGACCAGGAAAAATTGAAAAACTTTTTGCAGGCTCTGGGAAATTGGAGTGCTGATCAAATTCTTGATCCGGCAGGAAAAGATTACGGATTTGAGGCCCCCACGTGGCAGATGAAGCTTTCCACCGTTTCCGGCCAGGAAATTCTCGTCACGCGCGGCGGCAAAAATCCCGGAAACCAAAATAGTTTTTTTAAAGTTTCAACCAGCCCCGCAGTTTTCGAAGTCTCGCCTTATTTTTTTCAAAACGTGGACCGTGACAGGAAATATTTTTTCAGCCAGGCCGGATGAAAAAATATTTTCTTTTCTTTGTCCTCGCCGTTTTTGGCGCGGCCGCCTACAGCAGCAGTTTTTCGGGCCCCTTTCTTTTTGACGATCATTCCATCATCATTACGGATAATTATTTTGTTCAAAATCCGGCAGCGTGGTGGAAATTTATCGGGTCCAAACGGGCTTTGGTCAACGGCACGTTCGCTTTGAATTATTTTTTGCAGGGTGAAAAAGTCGAAGGGTTTCACCTTGTCAATTTCATCATTCATCTTGTGAACGCATTCCTGATTTTCGGAA
>JACPXL010000019.1 GCA_016196555.1 Candidatus Omnitrophota bacterium
GGGAATGGTTGGGGCGTTTATTGAAGAGGCCAAAATTCAGCACATGATGGAAAAAAGTTTTGATCTTACAGCCGCAAAATGGAAGGCGAAAGCAGAAAGTTAAGCGGAGCGAAGCGTTCCTTTCTCCTGATAAAAAGTCCTTACAATATCCCGAACAATGGCCATGACTTCATCGGTGAACGGAGAAATTCCAGTTGCTCCGTATTCAATAAAGGGCCGCAGGACTAAAAAGACCACCGCGTGGGGTTTAAAAACCCAAAGGCCTTCAGTTGGCTGAAAATTCGGATCTATCACCGCAATCGCAAATTTTCTAACACCTCCCTGTCTTGCTTTTTCCTGGCGTACAGCTTGATCGAGCGTAGTTCCGATCAGGCGTTTAATCACGGCCCTGCCGCCCATTTCTGCGTCTAAGACTTGTTCAGGATCATCGGTTCGAGTGCGGTCGGAAAGGACAATCACCGTATTTTCTCTTTGCGGTTTAATTTTTTCCTCCCATAAAGTCAAAGCCACAGGATCTTTTAAAAGTTCACGAAGTTCACTTCTTTTAATAATAATCGTAATCGGGATTTTGCCGGTCTGCATCTTGAAATAATCAAGCACTGCAGCCTGCTGTTCCGCCGGCAGGCGCGAATTAAAATCTCCCCTCATCTCAGAGGATGCTAGGGCGGGACCCGTATTGATTCGATAGGAGAGCACAGCCCTTTTAGCGTCGAGAATATTTGGAATTTCGTGCGTTGTTTTTGGGATGATCTCGGCCAGTCCCTGATCAAAATCTTTTTGAAAGAAACGGTTTCTCACTTCACTTAACGCTTGGGCGCCGGCGGGGTTTTCGCTGAGTCTTTCAAAATATAATTTTTCATCCGGCTGTTCTTTGCCGAGGTCCGGCGTGATGACCATATAAGAAATGCCTTGGGCGATTAATGGTTCACTTAGACCTTCCGTGTGGAATCCTCCGGTGACGGCAATCATATTTCCTTCAAGGCGTTTGTCCGTCATGATTTTATCGAAAAAGATTCGATCGCGCTTTTTGGCCACGCGATAAAAATCAAGCGCCAGAGTCAAATCTTCGGTAAGGCCGCCTTCCGCGATCTCAAAGTCGGAAGTCTCTTTTTGGGCCTCATATTTTTTTAAGTCATCCGGTGTGGCTTGAAAAATGAGAATGCGTTTGGCGATTGAGAAACGTTCCGATTTGTCATCGAGCGCTTTTTCCTCGGCCGACACAAACAATTTTTCTTTGACGCGCCGGATGGCTTCTTCAATTTGCTCAAAGAGGATTTTGGGTTTCAACTGATCTTGAATCTTTAAAAGTTCGATGTATTTTTGAACTTCCGGATAAAAGGCGAGCTTTTCTTCCGGGGCGATACGGTTTCTTAAAATTTCCTCAAAATTAAGGCGTTTGTGTTTATAGGCTTCTTCCAGCCGTTTGGCTTCTCCTTCTAATTTATCTTCCCGAATTGTTTTTTCAATGGCGAAAATCTTTTTGAAAATTTCTACTTGGTCTAAATCTGAAAGTTCAACTTTCTTTTGATCGGCCAATGCGAGCAAGGCGGGAATAAATTTTTCCGCTTTTTTACCTTCCCGGTAATCAGCCAAGGATTTGTCAAAGTTTTGAAGTTCAGGATTAAAAGTGGAACTTTTCTGACCGGCGATGATTTGTTCGAAAGATTTAATTTTTTTCTCGGTTTCTTCACGGACCTGAAGATGTTTTACATAAATTTGCCGGTTTTCTTCGTAGAGGGCCTCATCTTCAATCCCGACAAGATTAATGGGAACGGGTGAAAAAATGGAGGCATAAGCCGGGCCCGTAATATAATCATCTTCTAAAAGGGCGCGGACCAGGATTTGTTTTTCGCGGCTTTGAGGCAGCGCCCAGGTTTTTGGAAAACTGGTTTCCGACCACCCGCCTTCCAGAGCAATTGTTTTCAAACCATAGACACCGTTTAAATGTTCAATGATGGCGGCAATATTTTCCTGCGCGCCCAAATGAGCGTGAACATCCTGAATATGAATGACCCAGCGGGAATTTGTTCCGGCGGATCGGTATTCAACCTTTCCAAGGGACGCGGGAATAGCCAAATCCTTAATCGCGGCTTGGGGAATGGGAGGTTCCGCCAGGCCTAAAAAAGGCGGGAAAGAGAGTGTCATTAGCAGCAAAAGGGCCCAAAACGAGTGTCTATAAGCAGTCATCATAGCAGCAAAGTATAGCCCATCAGAGATAGCAAGGCAACCCGACATAGTTTTATAAAGTTTTAACCCATTGGAAATAAAAAGGTTAAAGAAACGGCTTTTTTGGGGTTGACTTCCCATCGCATTTGCTTATGATTCAATTCCTATGCCGCTTACTCTCCCCAAACTTGTTCGTGTAGGACACAGCCCGGATCCGGATGACGCCTTCATGTTTTATGCGCTGGCCAAGGCAAAAATTCCCATGAATGGTTTTGAGGTCCAGCACGTCATCGAAGACATTGAATGCCTCAATCAGCGCGCGCTCAAAAATGAGCTCGAAGTCACAGCTGTTTCTTGTCATGCTTATGCTTATCTGGCAGATCATTATTTAGCGATGCCTTGCGGAGCAAGTGTGGGGGATAATTACGGACCCATTCTGGTGGCGCGCGAAGCTTCTGCCGCAAAGTTTAAAAAGACTATTCACGGGGCTAAAATTGCCGTGCCGGGAAAATTAACCACGGCTTATTTAATTCTGCAATTATTTGAAGCTGAATTTGAGCCTGTCTTTATTCCGTTTGATCAGATTTTCGACGCCGTAGAATCCGGCCAGGCAGATCTTGGGCTTGTCATTCATGAAGGACAAATTACCTTCAGCAAAAAGGGTTTTGAAAAAATTATGGATCTTGGCGAGTGGTGGCATGATCAAACCAATTTGCCTCTTCCGCTCGGCGTCGATATCATCCGCCGCGATCTTGGACAAGAGACAATCGTTTCTTTCACCAAACTTTTTAAGGCGAGCATTGAATACGCCCTCGCGCACCGGCAGGATGCTTTGAAGTACGCGCTCACTTACGGCCGCGGGATTAGTGAAAAGCTCGGCGACCAATTTGTCGGTATGTACGTGAATCATTTCACTGTGGATTTGGGCAAAAAAGGTGAACAGGGTTTTGAGAAACTGCTTTCACTGGCTTACGATAAACGGCTGATCCCCTGCAAAATTATTCCTGAGTTTGTCAGGCTCGAATAAGCACCTAAAAAGATAATTATCCGTCATCCCCGAAATTTTTTACGCTCGCGCTTAATGCGCGGAGCACTTTTCGGGAAGAACTTGATGTTCTTCTCCGAAAATGTGTCGGGGATCTGGCATTGGATTTCCAACAACCCCGCAAAGGGGCTACTTCGTTGAAGTATGCGGGAATAGCAAGGAGAGTTTTATCATGAGTGTTTTATTACAACTTAAGGGAATTGGCAAACGTTACGGCCATACCACGATTCTTGAAGAGGCCTCAGCCTCATTTTCCAAAAATCAAAAAATCGGCGTGATCGGCAGGAACGGCGCCGGTAAATCTACCCTTTGTAAAATTATCATTGGGGAAGAAGAAATGGACACGGGCGAGGTGATCAAAAATTCCGAACTCCGCCTGAACTATTTGGAACAGCATGACAGTTTTGGGCCGGAAGAAACGATCATTCAATTTTTGACGCGTTCAAGCGGCGAAGACGACTGGCGGGCTGCGGAAATGGCTTCCAACTTTCAATTGGACAATGAAATCCTGGACACAAAAATCACTTCGCTTGCCGGAGGGTATCGCACGAGAGTTAAGCTCGCCGCCATGCTTTTGAAAAATCCAAATTTCCTGGTTCTCGACGAACCTTCCAATTATTTGGATTTATCCACGCTGATTCTTCTGGAAAATTTTCTTTTGGAGTTTAACGGGGGTTATTTAATTGTTTCTCACGACCGCGAATTTTTAAAACGCACCTGCGACCATACCCTTGAAGTGGAAAACGGACGCCTTACGCTTTATCCCGGCAATATCGAAGATTATTTCGAATTCAAAGAAGAACAGCTTGCCCAGAAACTTGCCTATAACAAAACCGTGGAAAAAAAGAAAGAACAGCTGCAGGAATTCGTGGACCGTTTCAAAGCTAAGGCCTCCACCGCCACGCGCGCCAAATCCAAAATGAAACTCATTGAAAAATTGAAAACTATTGAAATCGCGCACAGTGCGGCGACCGTCAATATCCGTATTCCTCAAATCGAAAAAAAAGGCGGCGTGGCTTTTTCCTCGGATGATTTAAGTGTCGGATACCCTGATCGAACTGTTGCCAGCCGGATACGAATTGAGGTGGAGCGGGGAGAGCGGGTTGCGGTACTCGGAGACAATGGGCAGGGGAAAACCACATTCTTAAGGACAATCGCGGGCAATCTTCCTTCCAAAGGAGGAAGTTTTCGCTGGGGAACGGGACTGAAAATCGCCTATTACGCCCAGCATGTGTTCAGCACGCTTCATCCTTCGGATGATATTTTTACTCATCTTTCGCGCGAAGCTGCGGACGGTGTTTCAACGCAAGATGTTTTGAACATGGCCGGATGTTTTTTATTTTCCGGAGACGAAGTCAAAAAGAAAGTGTCGGTTTTAAGCGGAGGAGAACGCGCCAGGCTTTGTCTGGCCGGACTTTTACTTTCCAAAAGTCATGTGATTCTTTTGGACGAGCCGACCAACCATCTTGATTTTGAAACCGTGGAGGCGCTCGGCCGCGCTCTCAAAAGTTTTGCGGGGACAATTTTTTTTATCAGCCACGACCGGACCTTTGTGAATTTGATTGCCACGAGTATTGTGGACGTAAAAAATGGCGTCATTGCTAAATATCCCGGAAGTTATGAGGATTATGTTTATCATCTTGAAATGCATGCCAAAAGCAACTGGGCGGCTCATTCTCACGACGCCAAGCCTTCTCATCACACCGCCTCTTCCGAGGGCGTTGCTGCTCCGACGAATGAAAACGAATCGGAAGTGAACGCAAAAGAGCATCAGCGCGACCTCAAAAAGGAAATGACCGTTTTGAAGTCCCGCATTAAGAAAATGGAGACCCGTCTCAAGCATTTAGAAGAGGAAAAGCAGGTCCTTTTAAAACAAATTCAGAACAATCCTTTTCATTATTCCCGCGACAGAAATCAGCGCCTCAAAGAATTGACTCAAGCCCTGGAAAGGGAAGAGGCAGAATGGCTGAAACTTCAGGAAAATCTCGAAGTTCTTCAAAAAGGGGCCCTCTCCTAAACCGCGCAGTCCCTTGATTTTTATATTGTCATCATGGATTCTGAGGGTAGAATAATACGCATGGAAAAACGAATTCAAATGATGCCTCCCGAAACTCCTAAAAAGTCCGGTGCCTTGTGGATTTTGATTGCCCTCATTCTTCTGATCGGTCTTCCGATCGCCGCCATCGCCGTTTTTTATTTTCAACAGCCTGAACCCGAACCTTTCCGTGTCGCCAATTTTGCCGGGACCGTGGAAGTTTATTCCCATGAGAAAAATGAATGGGTGCCCGCCGAAAGAAACGGCAAAATAGGGACCCGCGATAAAATCCGCACGGGGCCTGAAGCAGAGGCCGACATACGGCTTGGCGAGGAAGTTTATCTCAGGCTCAAAGAAAATTCCCAGCTTGAAGGAAAAAGGCCGAGGCTTTTTGATAAAGCTCTTACTCACCGATTGCATCTTTTAAAAGGTTCGCTGATCGGGGCGACGGACAAAAAGTTTAAAGGAAAAACCCATATGGAAATCACCACGCCGGTTTTGGTGGCCGCGGTGCGCGGAACACTTTTCCGGATTGAAGCCAATGAGCAAAGCGGCGAGTCCTCGGTCAGTGTTTTACGGGGACAATTGGAAGTTGCCCAGCGCAGGCCCGGTACCGATTATTTACCCAAAGAACTTGTGAAAATAAGACCGGTTGTAATCAGTAACACGGAAAAAGTCATGGCCAAACCCGGCGAAATGCATCTTGTGCCCGTCCGGATCTCTTCCGAAGATTGGAGCCGGATGAAAGAAGCCTACGAACTTATTCAGCGCAGCGCCGCCTCCGAAGCCGAACAATTGGATTTGTCCAAAAAAGCCGGAGATTTATTCCAATATGTTTTTGATCACGGCACTTTTTTTACCCAGAAATTCGGATTTGCAGACCGGGAATTCATCAAAGATGAACCCACGGGCGAGGTTTATCTCGATTTGGATTATGACGTTTTTCCGAAGGGGTCTTTTGTCGGCGTGTATATGAAAACCCGCAAATTCGATCTCTCGGAATATAAAGGCCTCTCCATGGAAATCCGGACGATGGAAGAAGAAGGCGTGCCCGCGGCTTTCAAAATGGAATTCAAATCGAAGGGGGATGTTGCCCGGGCCATGAAATTCTCAAATTTCACACAGGACTGGCGAAAATTGGAATTTCCGTTTTCTGCCCGCCAATCCACAGCCATCACAGAACTCACACTCGTTTTCACCCATGAAATGGTCGGGGAAGCCAAGAAAGGCGCCCTGCGTTTTCGCAATTTTAATTTGATTCCTCTCACGGAAGAAGAAAAAGTGCTTATTCAAAAGGCCAAAGAAAAAGCGGCCGCGCGTGAAACGGCCAAGTTGCCGCAAAACCGGGAGGCCAAACCCCAAGAGGAAACGAAGGATTCAAATGCAGCTCCGGCGCCGTCCGAACCGCCCAAATCTTCGGATGATTCCGTGTGGCAAAATTTTTAAAGCGTCCTCTCGTTTCTATCCCTTTTCTCGCCGCACTTTTAATTTTTTCCCTTCATTCACTACAATTGGTTGATTTTCGTGAGCTCGATGCCCTCGACCTGCGTTTCCGTCTGCGCGGCCAAAGACCGGCTCATCCCAAAATCACTCTAATCACAATTGATGATGCCAGCCTGCATGCCGTCGGCCAATGGCCGTGGCCGCGGGGAAATTATGCCGTCCTTCTTGATGTTCTTTCCCAGTTCAAACCCCGCGTCATTTTTTTCGATATCCTTTTTACCGAGGCGAGTCCCAGCGCCGAAGAAGATGCCAAATTTCATGCGGCCATTCAAAGGGCCGGCCGCGTCATTCTTCCATTTTTCTATCATTCTGAAACACCTTTTAAAGCTATTTTCCCTTACGAATTATTGCGCAATTCCGCGGCGGGCATGGCCTATGTGAATGTTCTCCCTGATCGGGACGGGCATGTCCGGCGGATGAAGGCGTTCGTGGATGCCGGTGAATTTGTTTTTTATCATCCGGCCGTCATGGCCATGCTGATGCAATTTCAAAACCGGGAAAAAGCAGACCAGTGGCTTTCCCGTCTTCCTCTGGATTCCCAGCATAATCTCCAAATCAATTTTCCCGGATCGGTCAACGCCTTCAAAAAAATATCTTTTCGGGACGTGATCGAAGCGGCGGGCGATGAAAACGCCGGCCGCCTGGAAGAACTTTTTTCAGATGCGATTATTTTTATCGGCCACACCGCGACCGGAACTACCGATTTGGTCAATACGCCTTATTCCACTCAAATGCCCGGACTCGCGGTCCAGGCCAGTGCCTTGCATACATTTTTGAGCGGCCGCATGCTTTATGCGATTCCGCAGCCTTTTCATTTTGTCATCGCATTTTTGACTGCCTTGGCCGCGGCCGTGGTGGCAGCGGTGTTTACTCCGCTGATCAGTCTTTTGGGTTTATTTTTGCTGATGATGATTTATGTTTTGTGGAATTTCATTGCCTTTTTTTGGGCGGGCTGGATTTTTCCTTTTTTTATGCCGCTTGCCGCCGCCCTTTTTAGTTATGGGGGCATGCTTTTTGAAAAATACACCCGTGTTCTTTTTGAACGCGAAATGATTGACCGCGAGCTTCAAATGGCGGCTCGTATTCAGGAACATTTTTTACCGCAAACTCCTCCGGACTGTGCCAAGCTCGAATTGGCTTTCGAATGCCGTTTTACCAAACAAGTGGGCGGCGATCTCTACGATTGGACGGATTTGGGGGATGGCCGTTTTGGTTTTTGTGTCGGCGATGTGTCCGGCAAAGGAATGCCGGCTGCCATTTACATGGCCAAATCCATGAGCGATTTTCGGGGCATTACTAAACATGCCATGCAGCCCGAGGAAGTCTGTCAGAGCCTTAATCAGATTTTACTTTCCGGCCATGCGGGCGGAACTTTTTTGACGCTGGCTTACTTGGTGGTGGATTTTAAGAAAGGAAAACTCCGCATGGCCTCGGCCGGACATGAGCCCATGATTTTTTTCAAAAACAAAACAAAGACCGCTGTGGTCATCAAATCAAACCATGGTGTTCCGCTGGGAGTTTTTGAAGAAGCGGCCTATGATGCGGTGGAAGTCAGTTTTGAAAAAGGAGACGTTTTTCTTCTTTATAGCGACGGCGTCAAGGAGCTCCGCAATACCCGGGGAGAAGAATTCGGTATTGAGAATTTAAGAAAAGCCTTAGAAGGGGAGGCGTCTTTAGGGGAAAATGCCCAAGCGATTCTTCAAGGGGTTTTCCGGAAAATGGCCCTTCATCAGCAAAACGGCCGCGCGCATGACGACCAGACGCTTTTTTGCGTTCGGTTTGTCTAAAATCTAGGAAATTTGCTCCTCTGCATTTTGAATGTCCCGTTTCATTTTTTCCGCCATGAATTTTTGCGCGTTTTGAATCAATTTTACCTGTCCCAGAATGTCTAAAGGAGTATTCGGCTGAGCGCTTTTCGTTGAACCGGGAGAATTTTTCATAAGGTTAAAAACATTTTTTTGAGGGTCAAAACTTAAAATTTGCGGTGCCCCCTGGCTTTCGAGCTCACCGGCCAGGGAATCCTCCTGGATTTCTTCCCGGCTGGGAATATCAATCGAAACAATCTCCGACTTTGAAAAACCGATAATACCGCCGTCGATTTTTAAATTTACACTCTCCTCTGTTTCGTCCGTCAATTCTCCAATCATGGACCCGCCGTGAGTCAGAGTGATTTTGCGCAAATCGGGCCGCTCACTTTGTTTTAAAAAATGCGCGGCGGAATTTTTGGAAAGATAAGTTTGTAAATTTTGAGAATTAATCCGGAGGCCGGCCCCCCATGCGAGAAAAATGACGGCGAGGGCCAGAATAAAAAGCTGAGAGAAAAAGCCAATCAATCGGGTTCTCCGAGAATCGGGCGGATAAAACGCGCCATCAAATCATTCAAGCTGATGGGTTTTGTGATGTACTCGCACGCTCCCAGCTCAATTGCTTTGGTGGCGATGTTGGTATCGTGAACACCGGTCATAATGACCACAACGAGATTGGCGAAGCGGCGATTAATTTCTTTGAGGACTTCAAGCCCGTCCATGCCCGGCATGCGGATATCGAGAAGCACCAGATGCGGAGAAAAACTTTCTATCTGCCGCAGCCCATCTTCTCCATTCAGGGCGCTAAAGGCTTGATAGCCAAGTTCCTCCAGGCAGGCGACTACCTGTTCACAGACATCCGCATCGTCATCGACAATCA
>JACPXL010000020.1 GCA_016196555.1 Candidatus Omnitrophota bacterium
CCGGCAAGCTGCGGATTATTTCGGTCGATTTCCAGGACATCCAGATAATTTTTAATGGCATCATCCAGCCTCCCCTGTTCCACATAAACCGCCGCGATATTGGTTTTTAATTCCACGTCCTCCGGATCAAGCACCGAGGCGTCATACCAATTTTGATAGGCCGCATTATAATTTTTCTGACGGAAATAGATTCCGCCGAGGAGTTTGAGGGTTTGGGCGCGGTAAACTTTGTCGCGCGTACGGCTAAAACGCGAAACCGCCTGCTGAAGCGAATCCATGGCTTCGCTGTCTTGACCGAGTTTCCAATAAAGCAGACCAATATCATAATGAATTCTTCCATTATTGGGATTTAATTTGCGCGCCGCTACCAGGGCCTTCAGCGCTTCTTGATCTTGCCCCAGTTTCACATAAACATTTCCGAGCGCGTAATAAAAATCAAAAGGCTGTTCATATTTCATTAAAACCAGATAGGCCGCAAGCAGCCTTTGGGCGGAAGCCTCATCCAGGGTTTGAATTCCCTTTTTGAAATTCATATTACGCGTGAGGGAAATGATTTGCCGGTTGCCGCTGTCAAAGGAGGTGGGAATTTGTTTATAAACCGCCGGTGACATAATCGTTGCGGGTTCCGCGACATGGACAGCGCCGAAAAGATGCCCGAGTTCATGCACCAGCACGGTCTCTTCCTGAATGCGGTAAAGTTTATTTTCGGGATAACGGACCACGAGATAGCCGGAAAAAGGCTGAGTGCGCCCGAGCACGTCAAGGTCATTCATATTTCCAACTTCACCCGGATGGGTCAAACGGCTCAGCCCAATCACACAATCCGCGTTGTGAAGAGGAAACCGCCCCATCAAATCCGCCAAAAGATAATCGGAGTCCTGTTTTTCTTCGCTGACAATCCAGTCCCAATAATAGGCCACACGAAAACGAATACCGAATTCGCTTTGAAAAATTTGCGAGGCATAAGCCAGGCGCCTTTCGAATTTGGATTTCCATTCCCGGTCGACTTTAAAATTGGGGGTCACCGCCACTCCGACCACGAGTTCACGCGGTGAATTTTCAGCCTGGACTGAAACGGGGAACAAAAAAACAAAACAGAGAATATAAAAAAGGCTATTTTTGATTGCGTTCTTCATCCAATAATTGTCCGGCTTTTTGGGCCGCCTGGTCAGCTTCCTGATTTTTATCAAGGGCTTTTAGAGTTTGAGCATAATTCTGCCATACGGTCCGGAGCTCACCCAGATGCTGGCTTCGATTTTTTTCAAAAATCTGTATGGCTTTTTCATAGTCCTTTGCCGCTTCCGGATATTTCTTCAACGCATGGTCCAGCAGGGCCAGATTGTGATAAAAAACGGCCAAATTTTCATGATCCTTATCCCAAATTTCTTCGCTCAGGGAAATAAGGCGCCGGTAAAGAGGTTCGGCTTTTCCGTATTGACGGTTTAGGCGATTGGCCTCCGCCACTTCAAAAAGCGCCTCGAGATAATTCTGATTTTTGGTCCCGGCAATTTTTTCCCAAATAAGCATTGCCTCTTCCGACATTTCTCCGGCCTTTTTTAAATTTTCATGAAGACGATACGACCGGGCAAGATTCATGAGCGTGGCCGCATACCCTGGGCTTTCTTTGGTTTGGGATCTTTCCCATACCTTCAGGGCCTTTCGATAAAAATTCTGGGCCTCGTCATGATTTCCGAGGGCTTCTTTGAAAGTTGCCAGATTATGAAGGGATTGGGCCGCATCCGCATGATCCGCACCTAAAACTCTTTCACGGACCGCGAGCGCTTCTTTGCCCAAAGTTTCAGCCTCTTCATATTTGCCCTGGGCCGCTGCCACCAGAGCAAGATTATTGAGTGTCTTTGCGGTTTCAGCGTGATTTTTCCCGAAATTTTTTTCCCGGATGGTCAAAGCTTGTTCGAAAAGAGATTCCGCTTCGGTATATTTTTTTCCGCTGTAGAGAACAAGCGCGAGATTATGAAGGGATTCGGAAGTTTCGGTGTGGACTGTTCCGAGTTTTTTGCGCCTGATTTCGAGCGCCTTGCGGTGAAAATTCTCGGCTTCGCCATATTGGTCTAAGAAATAATGCGCCAGCCCAAGATGATTGAAATCGCGGGCAACGACCGGATGATTGTCGCCGAAAGTTTTTTGGTCAATCACGAGAGCACGCTCGTAAAGATTCTTGGCTTCTTCATACCGGCCAAGCTGGCTGTAAATCATGGCCAGACTGGTGAGCGAAGCGGCCGTCTCAGGATGATTCGTACCCAGGACTTTTTCTTTGATGGCAAGCGCTTGTTTAGAAAGTTCCTCAGCCTCAGAAAATTTTCCCTGGTCCGCATAAAAACCTGCCAAATTATTTAAATCATTGGCCACATTCGGATGCTCAGCCCCCAAGGCTTTTTGGTCAATGGCCAGTGCGCGCTCATAAAGAGGCCCGGCCTCCTCAAATTTTTCTTCCTGCCGGTAAAGCTCCGCCAAATTATTAAGCAGTGTGGCCAAATCGGGGTGTTCGGTCCCGAGGTTTTTTTCATCAATGACAAGGGCGCGGCGGTAAAGAGGTTCGGCCTGCGTGAAATCATTTTTCATTTGATAAGCGAGGGCCAGATTATTCAGGGACTCAGAAATATCCGGATGATCGGGCGGGAGTTTTTTCTCGCGTATTTCGAGCGCCTTTTTTTGCAGGGACGCCGCCGTGTCATAATCTCCGCGGGAAAAATAAATCATGGACAATTTATTGAGGGAAGAGGCGGCACGGGGATCTTTTTTCCCGAATTTTTTCTCAGCCACTTTCAGGGCCTCGTTTGCTGCCTTCAGGGCCCCATCATAATCCCCTTTTTGATAGAGGACAGAGATTTCCTGATTGAGCTTGTCCCAGGCAGAAGCCTCCTGCGCATAAAGAGGAAAAACGGGAAAGCAAAAAAGGAATAAAACCAAGAAGGAGTGCCGCCAGCGCAGGCTAGAGAAATTCCATGGGCTGGCCGATAATTTCCACGTAGGAGTTGTCACCATAAATTGTATTATCATCTGATGAAGGACAGGATGTCAAAATGAAAAAATTTCTCGCCCGTCTCGCTTTGCTTTTGATTGTTGGACTTTTAGGTTTCGGAATTTACTGCCTTGTGGTCGGAATTCAAGGCCCCGAAGATACGATTGAAGGGAATCTTTATACTCAAAAGAAATATCATTTCAAATTGAACATTCCCGGCGGTTGGCTGGCCGAAAAACCAAAAGACAGAGGAATGGGCCGGCTTTACATCAAAAAATACGGGGCAGAACCCCCTTCCATGACCAATCCGGGAGCTTATCTCCCCTTGGTTGCGGTCAATTATGTGGAAATTGACTCCAGTTCAAAAAATCCAATCAAACGTCAGATGGAGGCCATTTTGAGCGATGTCAAAAGCGAGCCGGAACTTTATCGGGCCCTGAATGTCCTTACCGAACAAACAGGCACTGCTCAAAATTTTGACGCTGTCGGCACGCTTGTCTATTCTTTCCGGGGTGCTTTGGGAAGGGCCCAGCGCACGGAAGTCCGGTATTATTTAAAACGCAATCTTTTGATTTGGTTCGCGCTGGCAGATATTGATAAGGTGTTTAACAACACGGTATTAAACCAACTCGCCTCGTCTTTACGCTTCGACTAAGCCGCAGCCGGGATTTCATCACCTTCAGTGCTGGTGGTTTGAATTAAGGGAGGAAGGACCCCTTCGGCTTCATTATGAATTTTGGGAGGACCCGCCAGCTGCGCATTTTCAAAATCCATTTCCATCAGCACGGCCCCCTTGGGATAATGGACCCAAAAAGAGCTTTCTTCGATATCCTTATGAATCACGCCTTGGGTCCAAACAGCACCTGATGGATAATAAGTTTTAATGGGTCCTTCTTTGATTCCAGCTTTGAAATTGAGCTCCATCCACAAAACATCTTTGGAGGTATAAAATTTCACCACGCCATCCGGCCTTCCCTCCGTAAATTGCCATTCCGAACTAACACTTCCGTCGAGGGAATAAGTTTTTGCGATATTTGCTTTCTTGCCGCCCTGATAACTCCATTCATTCCTCAATTCCCCGGTCGGGGAATAAACTTTGAAAACTCCTTTTTCTTCGCTGGCTTTGATATTGACGGCAAGCATCAACTCCCCGTCCTCGGAATAAACTTTGGGGTCGGCCGTCAGCCTTCCATTTTCATAAATTTCTTCGACCCACAAAGCGCCGCCCGGATAATATAATCGCCTCGGTCCTTCTCTGCGGTCATTGGAAAAATTTTCCTCCATCCATATCGCGCCGGTTTCATAAAAAGCCCGGGTCTTTCCTTCGCGCAAACCGTATTTGAAATTGATTTCGCGCCACAAAGCTCCGTTTTCATAAAAGAGCTTCCCAGGTCCGTCCGGCTCGCCGTCTACAAATTTCCATTCCGAACTCACATTGCCGCTTTCATAAAAAGTTTTGATTTGCTGGACCGGCGCAATGTCCTCCGGCCTTTTTTTAGGAAGTTTCTTATTGTCTTCCTTACCCAGCCCGGGACCTTCATCGCCCTCAGCTTCAGGACCTGAAGAGCTTCCTGATTCTTCGGCCACCTTTCGAAGGCTGGGCAGCCCGAACGCAAGAAGCGCCACCAAAACCAATCCAATCCCCGAGAATAAAATAATCTTTTTCATCAGGCCTTTCCCATAAAAAGATCGCCTTCCTGCGGTATAGGTTTTGTTTCTTCCAACCGGTGTAAGCCCGAAATCCCGAGGCCGATCAGCCGGACGGCTTTTTTACCGGCGAGCGTCTTTTGCTCTAAAAGGCCGCAAGCGGTCCGGGAGATAATTTCCTCATCTTGAGGATCGGCTTTTAGGGTCAGGGAACGCGTAATTTGCTCAAAATCAAAGTATTTCACCTTCAAGACAACAGTACGTCCGATTCGCCCGCTTTCTTTAAGGCCGTAAAAGACCTCCCGCGTGAAAAGGCGGAGTTTTTCCTTAAGAAAATGGACGTCTTTTGTGTCTTCCATAAAGGTTTCCTCGGTGCTGTATTGCTTAGGTTCGCTTTCCGGTTCGACCTCGCGCTCATCAATTCCCTGCGCCCTTTGATAAAGCATAAGGCCGAATTTTCCAAATTCCCTTTGAAGGAAAGCCTGGGAATGGACGGCGAGATCGCCGGCGGTAAAAATTTTCAGTTTATGGAGTTCACTCTCGGTGACCGGTCCAATGCCGGGAATTTTTCGCACCGGCAAATTTTTGAGGAAAGATTCTATTTGATCGGGGTAAATCACGGTCAGCCCGTCAGGCTTTTTGAAATCTGAGGCGATTTTCGCGAGAAAAAGATTGGGGGCAACACCTGCAGAAACGGTCAATTTCGTTACGGCGAAAATATTTTGCTTGATCATTACTGCTATCATAACGGGATCTTCAATTCCGAAACGGTGATGGGTCACGTTGAGATAGGCTTCGTCCAGCGACAGGTTTTCCACTAGGTCCGTGTGTTTTTTGAAAATAGCCATGATCCTATGCGAGACTTGGCGGTATTTTTCGAAATCAGGTCTTAGGAAAACGGCTTGAGGGCATAAACGGCGGGCCTGCGCAGCGGGCATGGAGGAATGAACACCGAATTTACGGGCTTCATAGGAGGCCGTGCTGACGACTCCGCGGCCGAAGGGATTGCCGCCGACGATGAGGGGCTTGCCTTGATATTCAGGGTGGTCCCGCTGCTCAATGGATGCAAAAAAAGCGTCCATATCCATATGAATGATTTTGCGGGACCATTTCATGCGCGCACTGTCATCCCCGAATGTTTTAACGCTCGCGCCCAATGCGCGGAGCACTTTTCGGGAGGAACTTGATGTTCCTCTCCGAAAATGTGTCGAGGATCAAGCAAGATTCCCGCCAACCCCACAAGGGGGCTACTCCGTCGAAGCATGCGGGAATGACAATGGGGTTCATTCAATTTGTGCTAGCTGTTTTTTGAGATCGTTTAAATTGATTTGCCGGACTTCGCCCGTTTGCCGAAATTTGATTTCGACCCGGTTTTCTTTGAGGTTCCGCTCTCCAACAATAATTTGGACGGGAATACCGATTAAATCGGCGTCATTAAATTTCACGCCGGCCCGTTCATCCCGGTCATCATAAAGCACATCCAATCCGCCGGCCGTAAGTTCTGCCTCGATTTTTTCGGCCGCTTCACGGCTCTTGGCATCGCCTTGATTGACCGTAATAATTTCAAAAGCGTAGGGAGCAATGGCGCGCGGCCAAAGAATTCCGCGCTCATCATGATGCTCCTCGATCGTGGCTGCAAGAATCCGGTTAATCCCGATACCGTAACAGCCCATGATGGCGGGCTGTCTTTGTCCTTTCTCATCAAGAAAAAGAGCGTCCAAGACTTTCGAATACCTTGTGCCAAGCTTGAAAATGTGGCCGATTTCCATGGTGGTGGTCAAATGAAGTTTGCCCTTTCCATCGGGGGCAAGATCTCCTTCTTTAACAAAACGAATATCTCCCACTGCGGTGGGTTGAAAATCACGGACGCAATTGACATTTTTAAAATGCTTATCTTTTTCATTGGCGCCGCTGACAAAATCCGCTAAAGAAAGAACGTCCCAATCGGCAAAAATGGGAATTTGAAGCCCGTACGGCCCGGCAAATCCTACCGGCGCCCCGGTGGCAGCTTCAATTTCTTTGCCCGTTGCCTGACGCAATTCTCCGGCACTTATTAGTTTTCGAAGTTTTGATTCATTTACTTCGCTATCCCCCGTCACCAAAGCCGCAATGGGGTTTTCATCCGCCATATAGATAATTGTTTTAATCATTTGAGACGGTTTGATTTTAAAACGGTGAGAAATCTCTTCAATCGTACGAAGATTGGGCGTATCGAAAATTTCGGGCTTACCGGCTGGAGGAGTCAGGGGTTTAAGCGGAGGTTTGCCGCGCTGAGCAATATCGAGGCTCGCGAGATAGTCCCCTGAATCAGATTTGGCCACACGGTCTTCTCCATAAGGGCATACCACCATAAATTCCTGGCTCATTTTGCCGCCCATCATTCCGGGATCGGCATTCACAACCTGAAAACTCAAACCACACCTGGAAAAAATTTTGTGATAGGCCTCAGACATTTTTTGATAATTGCGGTCAAGGCCCGCCTCGTCAGCATCAAAACTATAGGCGTCCTTCATGATGAATTCCTTGGTGCGAATCACACCAAAGCGCGGCCGTGCTTCGTCCCGGAATTTATTTTGGATTTGATATAACACCAGCGGTAAATCACGGAAAGATTTGATCGAGCTCGCCACCAGCTGGGTGATCACTTCTTCATGCGTCGGACCCAGGACAAACTCATGATTTGCGCGGTTTTTAAAAGCAATTTTATCGTCGCCGAGAGTTTCATAACGGCCGGATTTTTTCCACAATTCGGCGGGATGAAGCGCGGGCAACAGCACTTCGCTTGCCCCGGCGCGGTCCATTTCTTCACGCACAATGGCCATGATTTTTTGAAGAACACGAAGACCAAGCGGAAGATAACTATAAACTCCGGAAGACAATTGGTGAATCAGCCCCGCGCGCAGCGCCAGCTGATGGCTGACGGCCTCCGCATCTTTGGGGACCTGCCTAAGAGTGGGGATTAAAGTCTGTGTCCAGCGCATGATGAAAGAAATTTATTTTCCGAACAGACCCTTCAACCGGCTGACATATTCAAAATTGACAATATCATTGTAAATGATAAAGGCCATCAGCATGAGAAGAAGGGCAAAGCCGACCTGAGTCATTCGCTCCTGGACCGGAAGGCTGACCGGTCTGCGGCGAATTCCTTCGATCAAAAGAAAGAGTAAATGGCCGCCGTCCAAAGCCGGAATCGGGAAAAGATTGATGACGGCAAGCGAAACACTTAAATTGGCGGTCAAATTTAAAACATGGGCCACGCCCATTTGTGCGGCCACTCCTGCCATGGAAATAATGCCGAGCGGGCCGGAAATCGTTTTGAGCGAAAGTTTGCCCTGAAACAAATAAAAAATTGCTTTGTGTGTCATCACGGTCAAAAAGACCACGGTTTGCAAGGATTCCTCGATGGCAGCAAAAAATCCGAGTCTTTTGATCGAATAATCCTTCGGATCCGGAGTAATGCCCAAACGCTTCACGTGGGCGGGATGCCCGAAAATATCTTTAATTTCCATCAATTTTGGAGTAATCGTGACCGGAAGCTGTTCACTCCCCCTTTGAACCGTCAGGGTAAAGTTGGTTTCCGAAGACTCATCAAAAACATGCGTCATTTCCATCCAATCTGAAACCTTATGGCCGTTGACTTCCAAAATGCGGTCGCCTTTCGCAAGTCCGCTTGAAATTCCGGGAAAGTCTTGCATAAAATCGCCGATTGTCGTCCCTGGAACGGGTTTTCCGATCATAAAAACTGCGGCAAAAAGAACGAAAGCGAGCATGTAATTCATGAGCACGCCGGCAATCACAATAAAAATCCGCGAAAAAAGCGGCGCCGCCAAATAATCACCAGGCTTGGGGCCGGTGCTTCCGACTTCACTCACCGATTCGCCGGCCGGTTTGACAAATCCACCGAGCGGAAAAAGAGAAATTACATAGGTCGTCCCATTTTTTACCCAGCGCAACATTTCTGGACCGAAGCCGATAGAGAATTTCTCGACCTTCACTTTGCACATGCGGCAAGCCAAAAAGTGGCCGTATTCATGGATCACGATCAAAATACCGAGAACAAATAACGTCGGGATAATCGAAAACAGGAAGTTCATAAAATATTTTCCGCCTCTCTACGCGCCCAGATATCGGTCTCAAGAATTTCCTGAAATCCGGGGTCGCGAATCACACGATGCTTTTTCATGACCTTCTCAATGGTCTTGGGAATATCGGTAAAAGCGGCCTCTTCATTGAGAAATGCTTTCACTGCACTTTCATTGGCCGCATTCAAAGCAGCCGGCATACTTCCGCCGATGCGGCTGGCTTCATAGCCAAGCTCAAGGCAGGGAAATCTTTTTTTATCAGGCTGCGCAAAACTAAAACGCGAAAGCATGGGAAGGTCAAGCGTGGGCAGATGATTGACCAGTCTCTCCGGATAACTCAGGGCATATTGAATAGGAAGCCTCATATCCGTAATTCCCAGATGCGCTAGATGACTGCCGTCCACAAATTCCACGAGGGCGTGAATAATGGCCTCAGGATGAATTAAAACCTCAATTTGATCAGCGGGCATTTCAAACAAATTCGCCGCTTCAATGACTTCCAGCCCCTTATTCATTAAAGTGGCGGAATCAATGGTGATTTTGGCGCCCATTTTCCACTTGGGATGTTTTAAGGCAAGACGAGGAGTGATTTTTGCAAAAGAACCTTTTTTTGTTCGGAAAGGCCCGCCGGAAGAAGTCAGAATTAATTTTTTGACGGATTTCGCCGCATGGCCTTCGAGGCATTGCCATAATCCGGAATGCTCGCTATCAATCGGAAGCACCGAAACACCGCGGCGGCTTGCTTCACGCATCAGGAGGGAGCCCGCCATCACAAGAGGTTCTTTATTGGCAATCGCCACGTTTTTGCCGGCACGGATGGCTTCAAAAATGGGTTTTAGCCCGACCGCACCGACCATGGCAAAAATTACTTTTTTGACTTCCGGCAGACGGCAAATTTCCAAAAGCCCGTCTTCTCCGGTCACCACACGAATTCCGAGACGTCCCATTTTTTTTTCGAGTTCGGGAAGAAGGCTTGAATCATAAAGACAGACAATGGCCGGGCGGAATTCTTTGGCCTGTT
Source organism: Candidatus Omnitrophota bacterium (assembly GCA_016196555.1). Classification (GTDB taxonomy): domain Bacteria; phylum Omnitrophota; class Omnitrophia; order Omnitrophales; family Aquincolibacteriaceae; genus JACPXK01. The sequence goes on from JACPXL010000020.1 coordinate 9,731, forward strand.
CAGCAAGTTTTTCGACATTTTGATTGGCGGCAAGCGCGCGGACACGGAACCTGCCGGGATGCGTACGCACGATGGCAAGCGTGTTTGTGCCGATGGACCCTGTAGAACCAAGAATGGCTATATTTTCCATAAGCTTTATCTCATGACCCCTGTGAAAGCGGTCAGATAATAATAAACGAAAGGGACGGTAAAAAGTAAACTATCCAGCACATCCAAAACACCTCCAAGGCCGGGCATGTCCCCCGAATCCTTGACGCCGGCGTCTCGTTTAATCAGACTTTCCGACAAATCCCCCAACTGAGACAAAATTCCGACCATGATGCCAAGGATTAAAAGATGAAAAAATTCGGCGTGCCAAAGATAAGATTTTGAAATAAGAGAAAGTAAAACGGTAACGGCAAAGCCTCCCCACGCGCCTTCGACGGATTTATTGGGGCTGATATGCTCAATCAATTTGGTTTTTCCAAAAGTCTTGCCGACGAAATAAGCACCAGCATCCCCGCCTTTGACCAAAAGAATCGTGTAAAACACCCAAAAATCCCCGTGCTCAAGATGTTTGATTTTAATGAGATAAGAAAAAAACCAGGCAATGTAAATGACAGCAAAAATGGTGACGGCAGTGCTGACGATCGCCTGATCGCGGCGGCGGCGGTAGAAATTAAAAAGAAAGATGACCACGCAAGCGACAACAAGAATGATGTCTTCGGATCCAAAATAAAATGAGAAAGGAAGAATTCCGCCCAGCACGACGCCAAACCAGCGATTGATCTGAATCCCCTTTTTTTCCGCCAGCACAAGAAATTCGTTAAGGCCCAAAAGGACAAACCCTTCGACCACGAGAAAGAAAAACCAGTCCGGCGCAAAAAACATCGTAAAAATAGCGATCGAAACCAAAAACGCTGAACTGATCAGTCTTTTACCTAAGGATGAGATCATAAGATTTGGCCAAAACGGCGCTCACGTTTGCCGTACGCGTCAAGGGCCGCGAGAAACTCTTCACGCGTGAATTCCGGCCAGAATTTTTCCGTCACATAAAGTTCGGCGTAGGAAATTTGCCAAAGAAGAAAATTACTGATGCGCATTTCCCCGCTTGTGCGGACCAAAAGATCGGGGTCCGGCAAATTGGCGGTATAAAGATGTTCCGAGAGGGTCTGCTCGGTAATTTCTTCCGGCTTGATAAGGCCTTTTAAAACTTCGCCGGCGATTTTCCGGCAGGCCTCGGCAATTTCCCGGCGGGAAGAATAACTGAAAGCAAAAGTAATCACAAGCCCGGTATTTTGCCGGGTGTCTCTCATACCCTCGGCCATTTTTTTCTGAATGGGTTCCGGCAAATCGCGAAGTTCGCCGATCGCATTAAAGACAAGATTGTTTTTTTTCATCTCCTTGAGTTTTTGGTCCAGGTATTGGCTAAGAAGTCCCATCAGAAAAGAAACTTCGGCCTGCGGCCGCTGCCAATTTTCTTTGGAAAAAGCGTAAAGGGTGAGGTATTTAATTCCTTCGTCTTGAGCGGCGCGTATGATTTCTTCCACACGGCGCACACCCATTTCATGCCCGCGAATGCGGGGAAATCCCTGCTTTTCGGCCCAACGGCCGTTGCCATCCATAATGATGGCTATATGCTGAGGATGATTTGGGTTCATCAAAGGAAAACCGTTTGGGCGCGCTTGCTGCCCACGGAAATAATTTTGATCGGCGTTTCCAGAATCGTTTCAATCCGTTTTAAATATTTCTGCGCATTTAAAGGAAAGTCTTTCCACCGTTTGACGCCGGACAAATCTTCTTTCCAGCCTTTCATGGTTTCATAGACCGGCTGGGCGTGGGAAAATTCATAGGTCGAATGGGGATAATCTTTGCGGATTTTTCCGCCAATTCGGTAGGCCGTGGCAATTTTGATTTCTGAGAGACCGCTCAAAATATCGAGCTTCATAATCGCCATTTCATCGAGGCCGTTGATTCTCACGGAATGACGCGCGATCACCGCGTCGAACCAGCCGCAGCGGCGCGGACGGCCCGTGGTCGCGCCGAATTCTTCGCCCTTGGTTTGAATATGCTTCAAAAGCCGCGGCGGAAATTGAGAAGGAAAAGGACCTTCTCCGACGCGCGTGGTGTAAGCCTTGACCACCCCAATGACGCGATCGATGACCGTGGGGCTCACGCCCGAGCCCGTGATCGCTCCGCCGACGGAAGCATTGGAAGAAGTCACGAACGGATAGGTGCCGTGGTCCACATCGAGCAATGTCCCTTGGGCGCCTTCAAAGAGCACGCTTTTCCCGCGCTTGGTGGCGTCATAAAGATAACGCGGCGTATCGATGGCGAATTCCAAAAGTTCTTTCCGGTATTTTTTGAATTTTGAAAAAATTTCTTTAAAAGAAAGGCCAGGATGATTGTAAATTTTGCGAAGGGTTTCATTGCGTTCTTTTAAAACACTTTCCAGGCGCTGCGCAAAATAATCCAGATATTTTAAATCCGCCACGCGAATCCCGAGCCGCGCCATTTTGTCGGCATAGCAAGGACCAATGCCCTTTTTGGTGGTGCCGATCATGTCCTTTTCAGAGGCCGATTCTTCTTTCAGACGGTCCAAAAGTTTGTGATAAGGAAAAATCATATGGGCCTGATCGGAAACAAAAAGGCGTCCGCGCACGCGTATATTGCGTTTTTCAAGGGCCCTCACCTCTTCGAAAAAAGCCTCGGGGTCGAGGACCACTCCGCCGCCGATCACACAAATTTTTCCCGCGTGAAGAATGCCGGAAGGAATCAAATGAAGAACGCATGTTTCGGAATCAAATTTAACGGTGTGGCCGGCATTATTTCCGCCCTGATAGCGGACCACAATGTCGCTTTTGGCCGTCAAAAGGTCGATGATTTTGCCTTTGCCTTCATCGCCCCACTGGGCGCCGATCAAAATCCTATTCATATTTGCCTAAATTGACGACTTTGACACTGATGATGGGACTGAATTTTTTGATTTCAGTCAGAACTTTGGCGGGGACTTCGCTGTCCGTATTAATAGTTGTCATAGCAAAAACCTTTTTGCCTTGTGTCACGCGGGCAAGCGACATTTCGGCAATATTGATTTTATTATTGCCGAGAATGGTTCCGATTTTCCCCACAACACCCGGCTGGTCCTGATTTTTAATAAAAATCACAAACCCGCGCGGGTCGACATCCATTCCCAAAAATTCATTAATTCTCACAATTCTTGGCAATTGGCTTCCGAAAATGGTCCCCATCACACGATTGGGTTCTCCATTTTGTGAAGTTTCTACTTCGATAAAATTGGTGAAATCACCCGCTTCACTGCTTTTGACTTCCTCATAAGTAATGCCGCGCTCTTTAGCAAGGCCGCCGGCATTCACATAATTGACCGTCTCTCCGCAAATGGGCGTGAGAAGACCTTTGAGGACCGCGATCGTAAGCGGTTTTAAATTGTAACGCGTGACTTCGCCGCCGTAACGGATTTTGACATTCTTAAGGCTTCCTTCAAAAAGCTGCGCCGGAAGTTTTCCGATTTGTTCTGCCAGATTAAGCCACGGGCGTATGGCTTTGAATGTTTCCGGGTCCACATTGGGAAGATTCACCGCATTTTTAAAAGCGCGGTTGGCAAGGGCGTCGACGACTTGATGCGCCACATCAACTGCCACATTTTCCTGGGCTTCTTCCGTCGCAGCGCCCAGATGCGGCGTACAAATCACCTGAGGCATTCTCAGAAGAGGATGATCGGCCGCCGGCGGTTCTTTTTCAAAAACGTCGAGGGCAGCGCCCGAAACTTTTTTGGACTCGAGGGCTTCGATCAAAGCTTTTTCTTCAATGATTCCGCCGCGCGCGCAATTAATGACTTTCACGCCTTTTTTGCAAAATTTGAAAGTTTCGCTGTTGAGAATGTATTTTGTTTCAGGCGTAAGCGGCGTATGCACCGTAATGAAATCAGCGGCTTTGAGAAGCGATTTCAAATCTTTGAATTCCACCGGATATTCTTTGACGCTGGCTTTAGAAATAAACGGGTCAAAAACCATCACGCGCATGCCGAATGCCGTGGCGCGCTTGGAAACTTCGCGGCCGATTCGGCCGAACCCGATAACGCCGAGAACTTTTCCATTGAGTTCGGTCCCAAGAAACGCCTGTCTTTTCCATTCGCCTCCTTTGACGGAGCTGACGGCTTGAGGAATATTGCGGGCCAGGGACATAAGAAGTGAAAAGGTTTGTTCGGCGGTTGAAATCGTATTGCCTTCCGGCGTGTTCATCACAATGATGCCGCGTTTTGTGGCGGCTTCGAGGTCCACATTGTCCACGCCAACGCCGGCGCGGCCAATCACGCGCAGTTTTTTGGCGGCTTCGATAATGTCTTTGGTCAGCCGCGTGCCGCTGCGAATAATAATGGCATCATAATCGCTAATAATTTTTTTAAGCTCTTCGGGTTTTAGGCCGTAGCGCTCATCAATTTCAAGGGCCTTTTCCTTTTTTAAAACAGCAAGGCCGGCCTTTCCAAGCGGATCAGAAACAAGAATTTTCATTGATACTCCTACTTCGTCATCCTGAGCGAAGCGAAGGATCTCATTACGAGATTCTTCGGCCTGCGGCCTCAGAATGACGATTCATTTCGTGAAGGGTTTCTGCCAAAACACGCAGTCCTTCTTCCAAATCTTTTTTTGTGATGGCTCCCATATGCGCAATCCTGACTACACGGCCTTTCATCTCTCCCTGACCGCCGGCAAGCGCCACCCCTTTTTCATCGCGCATGACTTGCACAAGCTTTTCGCCGTCAATGCCGTCGGGAAGCGAAGCCGCGCTGACCGTGGAAGACGGAGCTTTGGAAAAAAGTTTCAAACCCATGCTCTCAAGGCCGCGGCGGGTAAAAGTCCCGAGTTCGGCGCAGCGCTTAAAAATATTTTCTATTCCTTCCGATTCGATTCGGTCGAGAACTTTTTCCAGTCCCACCACCAGCGTAAGGGCCGGAGTAAAAGGCGTATCCGCATCTTTCGCGGCCTTTTCGTACAATTTAAGGTCCAGGTAATATTTTGGAAGATTGGATTTTTCCATTTTTTTGCGCGCCTTTTCACTTACACTGATGAAGGCAAGCCCCGGAGGCAGCATAATCGCTTTTTGAGAAGCGCTCACCACAATGTCCGCTCCCCACGCGTCGGTTTCCAGACGGTCCGCCCCAAGCCCCGAAATGGCATCGACAATTAAAACCGCTTCGGTTTTTGCCACAACCGCGCCAATGGCTTTGATATCTTGAAGGACCGCGGTGGAGGTTTCGCAAAGTTCCAAGCAAACCGATTTGATCGCAGGATTTTTCTTAAGCGCTTCCGCAATTTGTTCCGGCCGCACGGCCTCGCCGTAAGCGACTTTGATGACAGTCGGTTTTAGGCTATAAGCCTTGGCGAGCTGGGTGAAACGTTCGGAAAATTTTCCGTTTTCCACCACCAAAGTTTCATCGCCGGCGGAATGGAAATTGACCGTGGAAGCTTCCATCGCCGACGTTCCGGATCCGGTCAAAACATAAACCGGATTTTTCGTGAGGAACACTTTTTTCAAACGCTCCGAAACCGAGGAAAAAATTTTCCGGTAGCGCGGAGTGCGGTGGTGAAAAATGGGCTCCGCCATAGCGCGTAAAATATCTTCGGGCACCGGCGTCGGCCCCGGAGTTAAAAGAATGTTTTTTTTACTCATCGATTTATTTTTTTCCGCTGATGTCGGAACGTGAAGTGACGACTTCATCCACAATTCCGTAAACCTTAGCTTCGGTTGAGGACATGAAATAATCGCGGTCCGTATCTTTTTCAATACGTTCCAGAGGCTGTCCGGTGTGCTTGGCCAGAATTTTGTTGAGCTGGTCTTTCATTTTCAAAATTTCCGTGGCTTGAATGTGAATGTCGGAAGCCGTCCCCTGAGTTCCGCCCCACGGTTGATGAATCATGATACGGGAATGCGGAAGTGAAAAACGTTTTCCCTTCGTGCCGGCGCAAAGAAGAAGCGCTCCCATACTGGCGGCTTGCCCGACACAATAAGTCGCGACATCGCATTTCACGAATTGCATTGTGTCATAAATCGCCAGCCCTGCCGTCACGGACCCCCCCGGTGAATTGATATAAACGTTAATATCTTTGTCCGGATCTTCCATTTGAAGAAAGAGGATCTGGGCAATAATCAAATTAGCAATGGTGTCGTCAATAGGAGTTCCGATAAAAACAATGCGGTCTTTTAAAAGGCGCGAATAAATATCGTAGGCGCGCTCCCCTCTTCCTGTCTGCTCAATGACCATCGGCACTAAATAACCACTCATGACATCCTCCTTAAGAAATCGTCATCCTGAGCGAAGCGAAGGATCTCGTTACGAGATTCTTCGGCCTACGGCCTCAGAATGAC
>JACPXL010000046.1 GCA_016196555.1 Candidatus Omnitrophota bacterium
ATCGATTTGGAAAAGAAACTGTTCCCCAGAATGCCGAGGAAGCTGAAGCGCTTAATCTTAGAATCAGGAATGAAGGAGGATTGGGAGAATGGCAGGATTTGGGAAGCTATAATGCCGAACAAGGATTTGCTGAGGCCGCTAAACACTTGGAAACCGTGTTTAATCTTCGTGCTCCGGAAAATCTGAAGCAAAAAAAGATCGAGGAAAGACTTAAAAAGGAACGCGAGGAATACGAAAAAATGAAGAGGGAAGAAAATAAGTCCTACGACAGAACACATGCAAAGCATAAAGAAATATGGGAAAAATTATACCCGCAGTATCCTCTTATCGCACTTCCTTATCAAAATCACAGACAGGTGATTGAAGCGCTGAAAAAGTTCCAAACCGAAGCTGAAGCAGTAAAAGCGCATATCGATTGGGACAAAGATGCTCAAAGAGCTCAACCTATTCGAGTTGATTTTGAGCAATTCCAGGCTGACATTGCTGCGTTCATACCGACTGCAGATAAGGAAGACAGAGACGTTGCCGATTTGGCAGATGAGGCTAAAAGGGAAATCGTAGACCTTTTGGTGAGATGGGAAATCTTACAGAAAAAGGCCGCAGACGGCCACGCCCGTACGGAATATGAATATGTGATTTTGACCTCGCGCTATGCCGAACATTTTCAAGCAGATATTGGTCCTAAAATGCAAAAAGCGGCCGCTAAAGCACAAAAAGAACTTAAGGAATTTACACGCCGAAAAATTTTGAAGAAAGTAGACGTGGCCACCTATCGTGTTAAATGGGTCCTTGATGAGGTCAAAGACTTTAAAAATGCCGTCACCGAGCTGCAAAATCGTATTCATCAATCCAAAACCACTGCGGCTCTGTCCGAGATGCGCCTAACGGATAGGGAGGAAGCCCTCGAACGATTTGAAGCCTACGCTGCGAGAATAAATGGTCTTAGCGATATTGAAATGGCACTTGAAATCGGCAATTTAATGAGAGAATGGAAAGGTTCCGAACAATCTGAGGAAGGTATACGAGATTTATTGAGGAATACAGAAATTGCAAGTAAGGATGATCTCGGAAAAGTCAATGCGAGCGGTTATCATTTGAAGGAAGAAGTCGAAAAAGTAAAACCGCAGAGCGTGCGGGCGGCGACCGCTGTACGCGATCTTTTGCCTAATGGTATTCCGGAATATACGGTGACTACCTATGCATGGCGTTTCGGTGTTTCTATAAAAGCTGCAAAAAGGGACTTGGGAGAACTGACTGGAGAGGGAATTGTGAAAGGCCGAAAGCCAAAAGAGATGATTGAAGGAAGACTGGAAAGAATGAGAAATTGGATTGTAGAAAAGTTGAGTAATGCTCTTGTCGATAGCAAATGGGCCACAAAAAATGCGCCTAGATTTGGTCGGCAATTATTCGACCTCCTGACTTTTAATATTTTAAAAATATTAACTTGGTTGAACGCCCGCTTTTTGGGAAGAACGCAGGCCTATGAAATTAAAGAAACGCATTTTTCGTATGCTCAAGACAGGCTTGAAGACATTTTTGGTAAAAAGCCAAATAAAAAACAAGACGAAAAGCCAAATAAAGATTCGGAACTTGAATTATCAAGTACAGTGGACCGAATTAGTCAAGCTTTTGACCAGGAAAGAGAACAGTCGCTGCAAAATTATGATTATGGGGTCACCGGCCATTTTGTGGATTTGCTTTTGCAAATCGGCACTCAGCTTGATCCTTATGTTTCTGAACAAAAAGAAATTTTAAACCGGATTGTCGCAAAGATCACCGAGATTCTGCATGATTACGACACGGGAAGTTCTGTGAATGTCTATGAAGAAAATTATACTAATCCTACCGGTAAAAAGATGAACCGGCGCGATTCTCATTTTACCAAACCTCGATTCGGATATTATTGGACGCGTACCAATGCAGCTTTTCTGGGTATTTTGGCTGAAGGTCTTGTGGAAAAAGCTATTCAGCGGATGACTTCTTCGCTGCCTCCTCAAAAGGCTTTGGCTCAGCAATTGATCACAGATCAAGCATTGACGTTGCAACAAGTTATTGCAGGTTATGATGCCACGGTCCCAAAAGAAGCGATTTTGAACGAAATCGCGGCGACTTTGTTTTATCTCAATCATCGTGCAGAAGAATCCGCTTATGGATTAGAGGCCAATAATCTTTCCGCGCGGCAGGATCGTGTAACTGAACTTTTGGGACAATTCGCAGGGGTTGATGCAGCAGCGCATGCCAGTTTGATCCAATTGATGGGAAATCCCTCAATCGAAGTTTTGAATAATATTTCTAATGCTTTGAATAATATTTCTAATGCCATGATGCCGGTCATGCTGAATGATAAGAAGTATGGCGACCCGGGCTATGCCGATCCTTTGATTGCGCTTATGGCCTCGGGGTCATCGTCCAAGAATTTTAAACTTGGTCAGGAAGCTGGCTCCTCGCTTGAAGCAGCCCGAGAGGCCAAGGCTCGATTGCTTTTTTCACAAGCTTTTCGTTTGGGCATGGTAGGAGAGGAAGCCATAAAGTTTGTTTTGCAAGATTTGGGTAGGGGAGCCCATCCCTATGATGATTTGACCAAGCCGCGTGAAGGCAATATTCTCAACGATCAATTAATGTCGGCTTTGATGAACATGATTGAAACGGAACAACAAGATCTGACCAGAACCATGCCGACGGGGACCACGATCATTAGTTTTGCTTTTGAAATATTGGGAGTGATGGCCAAGAATTACGGAATTTATAAATTTGAATATTTGGCGGTCGAGGCCATTAAAAGCGGAAATTTGAGTCCCAAGATAGAGAAGAAAGCGGCCATTCAAGCGTTGGAATTTGTTCGTGATGATGTGCTTATTCGCGGCAAAATTGATTCGGAAAGAAAGCGGATTGTAAAAGAAATGGATGATTTGCGGGATAGGGATATACGGAGTGGTATACCTAAAATAACTCCAGAGGCTCGTCCATTGATTCTTGCCACTTTCCCTGACATGCAAGGAGATGATGAGTGGCGTTCGGTCCGTTTTGACCGGCGTTATTTAGATGCGGTTAAAAGAATGCTGTCATTTTTGGAGATTAAGAAGGGGGTGGCTGAAACTTTGGGGGGAGCGTTGCAAGACTGGCAGCAATTTGAAAAAACCACTTTCACACAAGCATTCAAAATATTGGCCGGTGAAAATAATATTTCCGGCGACAATCCTGAGTTGCCCAGTCTTATTCAATTAATAAAAATGGCTGATCCCCAGGCGATGCTTTTGAAAGAACTGGAAAAAATGCAAACGGATGCTGCCGTTGCTTTGAATCATTGGGATGACGACCCTCAGGATGCCGGTAAAAAAGAAACGCTTACGAGCAAAATAAGAATATTGAGCAATACGCTTGATTATATTTTGAGAAATCCGCAAACATTGCTTGAAACCAATATCCGGACTTTTTGGACAGAGGGAGAAAAACAACAAATGCTCGGTTTTGCCGGCGGGAATAGCAGTAAAGGATTTGTTGAAGTCATGAATGTGGTTATGCAGCTAACGCGTATGCGTGCTCAGGAGATAGTCGATCAAAACGACGGTGTTTTAGAGCCTATGCCAAAAAGATTGCCGGGCTGGATTATGTATGGGTTAAAGTGGGTATGGGGCAAAATCGGGGCCGTTATAGGTTGGCTGTTAAGAAAACTTGAAAATCAATTAGACGAGTGGGAATTTCCGGCGGCAGAATTTGCTCGTTTCCTTCGAGGGTGGTCAGACTACCTATTTAGAGTCCGTTATTTTCATCGAGTTTCAAAGCCTAAGTTAACGCAAAAAATGGTGGATGCGCTTGAATATGAGCTTGTTGGCGGAACCATATTGTCGGCCCATGACAACGGCGGATCTACTAAATTTATGGAAGCTGCTAAAATGCTTCTGTGGGGAGTCAGTGTGGTTGCATTAGGAGACGTCACTAATGCTACGCTCAGTGCCATGAAGAAATGGCGGCGCGATTTGTTGAATGTGCGTATTGCTCCCGATGATCCAGGTCAAGCCAGGGCGGCTTTCGAGAATTCGTGGGCACGTAATCAACCCGTGACGTTACGCCTTAAAATTGAAGAAATGCTTCTTGAAGCCAAATTGGCTGCGCAAAAAGAAGACGATGAATTGGCACTCCTGCGTGAAGAGCAAAAGGAAACTCAAGTCGCCAAGTTGGAACGTTTCCAGAAACGTCTGCTTGCGCTCGCCGATATCGCGGACAAAACACAGATTCTGCCGGGACATATCACCTTGGCTGGGAACAGCGTCCGCAACTTTATTTTGGATGCTGCCATTATTAAAAACGGAGGGTATGGGCCGGGTAAAGTGGATATTGACGGGATTTATGCCGGTATCAGGGAATATGCCGACCTTACGGAAACCAATTTTAACATCCTGGTGAGCACTTTCGAAAGCTCTCAGTTGGTAGCCTCCTATCAAAGCGGGCAGCGTAAATATGGTCAGGACGGTATTTCACATTCTCCGATGGAAGAAGAATGGGGAGACAGAATCATTTCCATGAGCCAGGCTTTTAAGCGTCCGACGACGCGTTCTTTCGCTGCCGAAGTCGTCAAGAAGGTGACTCAGTTTATCATCAGCGGTATCGGGAGCTTTTTTACCAGTTCGTGGCCGACTTTATATAAGCAGAAACAATTAACAGACACCATGCTTAAAGCAGAAGAGGATGGCGTGGTGCGAATTGATTATATCAATCCAATTTATGATGAAGAATCAATGAATCACTCACTGACGGACCTGATCAAATATCGTGAGCTCCAATATAATTTAAATAATGGATTGATTAACGATTCCGACATTAAAACTTTTATGTCTTTCGATACAAGCACAAAAAAAGGTTGGCAGGATTGGAAAAATGCAGTTGCCGAGAAAGAATGGCGGCTATCCCAGGACACAAGACAGTGGAAACCATGGGTTCGTTATCACGAAGCCTTTAAAGGTTTGGTGATTAATAATTTTGATTCGATTGATGACGAGAAACTTCGAAAAACGGCAGAGCTGGGAGATGCGGCCGGACCTCTTCCGAGAAAAGGGGCGCTGACCAAACAGAATGATCCTTATCGCAAAGATTATTATTTCCGAAATGAAATTAAACCCAATGTTTTGGTCTTTGATCGAAGCCGTTATGTCGCGGCCGCTTTGCAGCCATCCCGCACAGGCGGGCCTCCCGGTAAAGTGGCGCGTCTTCAGGCAACGCGCGCCCTCGATTTCATCCGTCAGGCAACCGAGGCAATGGCAGTTCTCTTTCCTAAAAAAGATTATTTAGTTTTGGGTGATATTCCGATTCGTGATGAAGAATCCTATGTATTGCCAGCCTACGATATCAATGCTGTGGAAAAAGCAAGCTTACCTCTTGGCATCGCTGCTTCGGAAATGCGTAACGTGCCGGCCCGTTCCGAGCTGCGCGAAATCGATTTAAAACCTGTGACGCAAGTGATGCCTGCCGGACTTGGAGAAGCCTTGAACGCAAAAGATAACCGGTTACAGGCGGTATTAAATCTCAACCGCGCCCTTGCGATTGAACATAAAATTGCAGAAGCCGGTAATTTGGATATTCCAGGCGCTATCGCGATTGAAATGAAGCAATATATTGGTGTCGAACAAATTAGAGATGTGCTGGAATCTAGACCTAACCAGATTGTTGCTGTGGTTCTCGGCGAAAGACCGTCGGTGGATCTCTCGACGCTGACCCAGCTTAAAGCCTTGAAGGCAGAGTACGGCAATAGAATGCGTCTCGAGCAGACTTCCTTGGAGTTGGCGATGAGAGATCTTGTTGCCGAGCTTAAGTTCGAACGCAATCAAAGCCTGGGATTCAAGCTCGCGGCTGATATTTTCGAGAGCGATGTTACGGCCGATCGTCTGCGGGAATTTGTGGCCACGGGTCTTCAGAGCGCAAGCCGGTTTGCCGCGGGCCGTGTGGTTGGATTCGGAACAGGCGAAATGCCTTTTGTTGAACAAACAATTTCGGTGACCTTAAGTGATATGTTGAATGCTTGGCAAATTGAAGAAGCCGCGGAATCTGCCCAGACAAGATCTGCCTAACATGAAGCCTGCTGCCGCCTGGCGGCAGGCTTTTGCGGCTTTCCTCTTTATGTTATACTTGCCCGCAATATGAAGCCGCTTCGCTTTGCCCTTGCGCAAATGAATCCTACCGTAGGTGATTATTCCGCCAATACCCGTAAAATCATTTCCTGGATTGCCGCTGCCGAGAAGAAAAAAGCCGATATCATTATTTTCCCCGAACTTGCCCTGACCGGCTATCCCATGTGGGATTTGGCCAATAAAAAACGTTTTATCGAAGAAAGCCTCCGTCATTTGGCCCGCATTGTTGAGTCTACACGCGGGAAGAAAATCGCAGTCGTGCTGGGTTTTGTCGATAAAAGTGCTAAATCGGAGCGAAGCCGCAATTCTTTGGCGTGGATTGAGAGAGGCAAAATCCGTTTTAAATACGTTAAACGTCTTTTGCCCACCTATGACGTTTTTCTTGAGGATATTTTCTTTGAACCCGGCCAGGAAACGGTCGTGATTCCATGGAAAGGCCGGCGGGTGGGGGTCACAATTTGCGAGGACATTTGGGACAAGCGGTATAAAGAAAAGCCTCTGGCGGAACTTCGCCGTAAAAAGGCGGATATGGTCCTCAATATTTCAGCATCGCCTTATTACCGCGGCGTGGCCGAAGTTCGTGACCGCCTGATTAAGCGCCATGCCATTCATTACAATTTTCCTATTTGCTATGTGAATCAAATCGGCGGACAAGACGATTTAATTTTCGACGGCCGGAGTTTATTTGTTGATCAACATGGACGTGTTCTTTTTCGTGCGCCCGCTTTTGCGGAAAATCTTTTTTATTTTGACTGGAAGCCTTCCCTGAAAAGTCCCTATGAAGTGGCCATGCCGGCGGCGGCAGGCAGTCCCCGCGAAGTTTATGAAGCGCTGGTATTAGGAGTGCGGGATTATTGTCTTAAAAACGGTTTCAAAAAGGTCGTTCTCGGATTAAGCGGCGGCATTGATTCTGCCCTTGTGGCAGCGCTGGCCGTCGATGCGCTTGGCCCGAAGGCCGTTTTGGGAGTGACCATGCCCAGCCATTTTTCTTCGCGCGGAAGCTGGGAAGATTCCGAGGAGTTGGCGCGTCGTCTTAAAATCGAATGCCGGGTTCATCCCATTAAAAGAAAATTTGAATTCATGGTGAAAGCTTATCGTGGCCATAAGAAAAAAGAAGGGAAGTCTGTTCCTGAACCCGGTCAGGTAACGCTTGCTATGGAAAATCTTCAAGCTCGATTGAGGGGGCTGGAGCTTATGTATTTGTCCAATGATGAATGCCGGCTGCTTCTTACAACCGGCAATAAATCGGAGCTTGCCACGGGGTATTGCACGCTTTACGGAGACATGGCGGGCGGGCTGGCGGTGATCGGAGATGTGTATAAAACCGATGTGTACCGTCTTGCTTGGTATCGCAATTCTCAAGGAGAAGTCATTCCCGAATCTATTTTGACGAAAGCACCTTCGGCTGAACTCCGTCCCAATCAAAAAGATGAGGATTCGCTGCCTCCCTACGAGGTCCTGGATGAAATTCTCTACTTCTATATAGAAAAGAATTTGAGCCGGGAAGATATAGTCAAAAAAATGAAGGGTCGGGCCAGTGCAGCTTTGATTCAGACTGTGATTCATAAGGTGGACCATAATGAATATAAGCGCCGCCAGACTCCTCCTATTTTGCGTGTGACCGAAAAGGCTTGGTTCGGACGCCGCATGCCTATCACCAATCGATTTGAGAGCTGAGGCCTATAGCGTCATTGCGAGCACTGGCACCGATGTGCCAGTACCGCAAAGCGGCGCAAAAGATAGCGCCGTCATTGCGAGTCCGCCGAAGGCGGACGAAGCAATCTAGAAAATCATTCAATGGGTTATGTTTATTTAATGATGAGTCGAAATAATAGGGTGATATATACAGGAGTAACAGCAAATTTATTAAGATGATTTATATCCTTCATTGTTGTAGTCGTTCGTTAGATTGCTTCGGGCACTTCGTGCCCTCGCAATGACGATATCGTCGTCTAGTGCCTTTACAATGACGAATCTTAAATGTTAACCGTAGGAATTCCCAAAGAAATTAAATCCAAAGAAAAGCGCGTCGGTCTTACTCCGTCTTTTGCTGCTGAATTGACGCGGCAGGGTATTCAGGTTTTGGTGGAAAAAGGTGCTGGCGGCGGATCGGGCTTTTCCGATGCGGATTATGAAAAGGCCGGTGCTAAGATAAGGCCTGATCATTCATCGCTTTTTGCCAGCGCTGATTTGATTCAAAAAGTCAAAGAACCGTTAGCACCCGAATTTTCTCTTTTAAGAAAAGGACAAATTATCTTCTGCTTTTTGCATTTAGCATCGCCCGTCAATTGTGATTTGCTTAAAGCGCTGATTCATTCCGGGACAACCGCGATTGCCTTTGAGACGCTGGTGGTGGATGGGAAAGTCCCGATTTTGAAGCCCATGAGTGAAATTGCCGGGTCTTTGGCGTCGATTTATGCCGCTTATTTTTGTTCATTGTCATCCCCGAATGTTTTAGTCGGGGATCTGGATTCCCGCCAAATACTTGCGGGAATGACAACTTCGAATTTAGAATCGTTGGCGGGCCGTTACCCGGATTTTCCAGAGCAATTTCGCCTGCCTAAAACGGTGATTTTTGGAGGGGGCGTTGCCGGTACAAAAGCCGCCGAGTTTGCATTGAAAATGGAGGCTGAAGTAATTTTAGTCGAGAAGAATGAAAAACGCAGAGAACAGCTGTCATCCCCGAATTTTTTAATCGGGGATCAGACGCTGGGTTCCCGCCAAAAGCATGCGGGAATGACAGCGTTGTGCGTTTCGCCCACTGAACTTACCGAGCCAATGCTGCAAGATTCAGGAGTGCTTATTGCTTCTGTACACAATCCTGGAAAGAGGGCTGACCCCGTACTAAATGCCGAAACCCTAGCACGAATTAGCCGGACAACAAAAAAAGTCATGATTGATATTTCCATTGATCAGGGGGGTAATTTCCCCGAGGCGCGGCCGACCAGCTATGAAGATCCGCTCTATTTGGATTCTTCCGGGAATCTGCGTTTTGCCGTGGCCAATATTCCGTCTCTATGCGGACGCGGGGCCTCCGAAGCATTGGCCCAATCGGCGTTTCATTACACCGCGGCTTTGGCCAAAGAAGGACGAGAAGTCTTCAAAAAAATTCCTGAACTTCAGGCGGCAGTAAATGTCGATCAGGGCAAAGTCTTAATCCCATCCATCCAGGAAGCGCATCAATTGAGATGAAAAAGCTTTTGGCGTTAGAAGGGGTAGATGCGATATAATAGAAAAAATTTACTGAATCATAGGAATTAGAAAGTACGATTGCAGCCAAAACGAATTGCTCTTCTAGCTCAAAAAGCCGCGGATGACAAAAAGGGTGAAGAACCCGTTATCCTGGATATCAGCAAGCTGACCAGTATTGCCCATTATTTTTTGATTGTCCATGGCAACTCCGACCGTCATGTAAAGACCATTGCGCACCATATTATGGACACTATGAAAGAGAAAAAGGTCTCCTTGTGGCACAATGAGGGTCTTGAAAATGGCCGATGGATTGTCCTGGATTATGCCTCGGTGATTATTCATGTTTTTTACCGCGAAACGCGCGAATTTTACAACCTTGAACGTTTGTGGGGAGAGGCCGCTCGCCTCTGATGAATCTGTCATGAATTCTCGTCTGCAAAATTTAATCGGCCAGGTCCTCGAAAAATACTCTCAGCGAAAAGGCAGAGTCCTGCCCAAAGAGCTTGATTACGAAATCAATGTGACGCGCGACCCGTCGCATGGTGATCTTGCCTCGAATGTCGCCTTCAAATTGGCGCGCCATTTTCAGGAAAGGCCCAATTTAATCGCGGATGAATTGGTTTTGCTTTTGGAAGAAGAGGACACTAAAAAATCCTCCAGCCATTTTATTGATCGTGTGGAAGTGGCCGGCGGAGGATTCATCAATTTTTATCTCGCGAAAGCGTCCCTGGCGGAAGTCCTGCTTGAAATTCATAAAAAAGGCAGAGAATTCGGCAAATCCAATTTCGGCAGTTCCAAAAAAGTTATTTTGGAATTTGTGAGTGCGAATCCGACCGGCCCTTTGACCATTGCTCATGGCCGGCAGGCGGCGGTGGGTGATGCCATGGCCCGCATTCTTAAAACCACCGGCCATCAAGTGACCACCGAATATTATCTCAATGATGCCGGCCGGCAGATGAATCTTTTGGGGGCAAGTCTTTGGGCCCGTTACCGGCAGGAGTGCGGTGAAAAGGCGGATATTCCTGAAGAGGGTTATCAGGGAGAATATTTAATTGAACTTGCGCGCCAGCTTAAAAAAAGCAAAAAAGACAGTTTGCTTAAAGAGCCGGAAGATAAGGCCGTCGATTTTTGCCGGCAGTTTGCGGGAACGGAAATTATGAAAGGCATCGAAAGGGATTTGGATCAGACGCGTGTCCATTTCGATCATTATTTTAAAGAATCGGCGCTTTATGAGAAAAAGGCAGTGAATCACGCGCTCAATTATCTTACCGATCATCATCATATTTATGAAAAGGACGGCGCCCTGTGGTTTCGCTCCACGGTTTTTGGCGATGATAAAGACCGCGTCGTGAAAAAATCCACGGGTGATTACACTTATTTAGCGCCGGATATTGCCTATCACCGCTATAAATTCGAGCGGGGATTTAACTGGCTGATCAATCTTTGGGGGCCGGACCATCATGGTTATGTCGCCCGGCTGAAGGCGGCCTGCCAAGCGCTGGGTCATCCTCCGAGTGAAATGGATGTCCGTATAGTTCAGTTGACCACACTTTTTCGCGCTGGAAAGCCGGTGCGCATGTCTACCCGCGCCGGAGAATTTGTCACGCTGCGTGAACTTTATGAAGAAGTCGGTGTGGACGCCACGCGGTTTTTTTTCGTCATGCGTAAAATCGAAAGCCATCTTGATTTTGATCTGGAACTTGCCAAGCAAAAATCCCAGGACAACCCCGTCTATTATCTTCAATACGCGCATGCCCGAATTGCCAGCTTGTTGAAATTTTCCGAAATCGAAGTGACCACCAAAGTTAATTTGGAAAGATTGGATTCGGAAGAAGAAAATACTCTGATCAAAATGATTTCGGAATATCCGGAAGTCCTCATCCAGTCAAGCGAGATGCTGGAGCCTTACCGGCTTGTCGACTATCTCCGGGACGTTGCCGCCTCATTTCATAAATTTTATTCTCATCACCGCGTTGTGACGGAAGATAAAGAACTTTCCGCGGCACGGCTTCTGTTGGCCGATGCAACGCGCATCATTCTCCAAAACGGCCTGGACCTCCTCGGTATTTCCCAGCCCGACTCGATGTGAAGCCGCTTGTCCTTTTTTTGGTGGGTCCCACCGCTTCAGGCAAATCAAAAGTTGCCGTTGAAATTGCCAAACGCCTTGACGGCGAAATTATTTCCGCAGACTCCATGCAGGTTTACCGGAGTATGAATATCGGGACCGCCAAACTTTCCCGGAAAGACCAAAAATCTATTCCGCATCATTTGATCGACATTCTTTCTCCTGCGCGCTCTTTTTCAGCTTTTGATTTCCGTAAAAAAGCGCTTGTCAAAATCCGTGAAATCGTTAAAAAAAATAAAATCCCTGTTGTGGTTGGGGGCAGCGGACTTTATGTTCGTCTCCTTCTCGAAGGGTTTTCCGGACAGCCGGGCGCAGACTGGTCGATTCGCCGGCGTATCGAGGCAGAAATTAAAAAGGACGGGCTCGCGCCCTTTTATCGCCGTCTTCAAACACTTGATCCGGCGGCTGCAGAAAAGACCAAGCCGACGGATGAAAAGCGAATTGTCCGCGCCCTTGAGATTATTGAAATTTCCCGTAAAAAACCCTCCGAATGGCATCAAAAAAAGGCCGATCCGCTTCATGCTCTGGGATTTGAACCGCTCCTGATCGGTCTTCGCCGGGAGAGATCAGAGCTCTATGCCGATATCAATCGCCGGGTGGATCAAATGTTCCGGAAAGGCCTGGTGAAAGAAGTCAAAAAATTGGCCCAATTCCGGCTCTCTCGGACTGCGCAGCTTGCCGTGGGATATAAAGAAATCCTACAATCCTTCAAAGGAGAAATTTCTCTGATCCAAGCGCGTGAAGAAATCAAAAAAAACAGCCGCCATCTTGCGAAACGCCAAATCACTTGGTTTAAAAAACAAGATAAAATTCAGTGGGTCGATTGGAAAACAGCTGATACCGTCAAGACGATGCGCGATAAAGTGTTAAAGGAAATTCAACATGGCGCGCGATAAAGCCTATTTGGTGATTTGTCATCATTTTGGGAAGGCGCGTATTTTGCCCGGAGACAGTTTGGAAGAAATCCGCCAGCTTACAGAATCGGCCGGAGGCCAAGTGATGGGATTTGTGACGGCGGCCATTCCTCATCCAAGTCCGAGCCATTTTTTGCGTGCGGGAAAACTGGCCGAAGTGCGTGAAAAAGCAGCCGGACTAAAAGCCAATTTGCTGATTTTTAATGTTGATTTGACTCCGGTCCAGGCCCGGAATATTGAAACCGATTGTGGACTTCGTGCGGTTGACCGGACGGGATTGATCTTGGATATTTTTGCAAAGCGTGCAAATTCCAAAGCGGGTAAATTGCAGGTGGAGCTGGCACAACTCGAATATTTGCTTCCGCGCCTCGTGGGTTTTGGTGTGATTATGTCCCGGCTTGGAGGCGGTATTGGAACACGCGGACCCGGAGAACAAAAACTCGAAGTTGACCGCCGGAAAATCCGTGCCCGAATTCAGCATGTCAAAAAAGATATCGAAAAGCTTCAAAAACACCGCGAGCTTTTACGTTCGGGCCGAAGGAAGAAAAATTTGTTTCAAGTGGCGCTTGCCGGTTATACCAATGCGGGAAAGTCCACTTTGCTGAACGCGCTGACCGGGGCAGGGACTTACGTGGAAGACAAATTATTTGCCACGCTGGACCCCAAAACCAGGCGTCAATCCATCAATGGCCGGCATGACATTCTTTTCACGGATACCGTCGGATTCTTGAGGGATTTGCCTCACACGCTGATCAAAGCCTTTCACGCCACGCTGGAAGAAGTGTCGGAAGCCGATTGCTTGATTCATGTTTTGGATGTTTCGTCGTCTTACCGGGAAGCGCAAAAAAAGACAGTCGAAAAAGTCCTGCAGGAAATTGGTGGGGACCAGAAACCCGTCCTTTTGGCCCTCAATAAAGCAGACTGCTTGAATGAAGAAGAGAAAAGAAGAGTGCAGGATTTGTTCCCGGAAGGGATTTTGATTTCGGCAAAAAGCAAACTTGGCCTGGACGCCTTATTTCACAGGCTGGAAATTATTTTAGATCAACGGACCAAAAGTTCGGTAATTAATTGACCGCTTTCTGAAAACTTCAATTCAACTTGGTCATTTTTTTTCAAATCATTCGGCGTGAGCGATTTGGTGATTTTGTGGCCTTGTTCGAAAACGAGCTTTTCCGGCTGGCTGGTAGGATTCATCACCGTAAGTTCGTATTTTTTCCCCTGCTTTTTAACCCGCGTCACTTCACCGCCGGTTGATTCCGGTCCTTCTTCCGTCGCAGAAGATAAAAGTTTTGGATTTTGAAATCCCTTTTCTTCCAAGAGCTGGTCCTGTGTTTTAACTTCCGGTTCAGGATTTTGAGGTGCTGGAGGAGTTTCGGCGCCCTGATTTTCAGGTACAGGACCGCGTTTGGCCGTAGGACTTCCTGTCATTTCACTTTTTTTGGGGATCTTTGGAATTTTAGGAACAGACGGAATTTCACCGATATTGGGAAGGCCAAGCATTTTCTTTGCCGCAGGCGATAAATTTCTGAAAGGGGCTTTGTTTCCTTTGAGGCCTTTGGTGCCTGCAAAAGAAGCTCCGGCGAGATGATCTCCTTTTTTAATGTCTTCTACCGGCACTTCCTTTTTTATCCAACTGCTTTCATCCAAGATGAAAGATTTTTCTTCGCCATTGCTCTTGATCAAAACCTCCCAAGTTCCGGCTTCCTTTGAAACAATGGATATAATTTCTCCCTGAATCGCAGCTTCATTGAGAGCCAAAAGGGTAGAAGAATAAATAAAAAATTGCATTGAAAGAAAAATGGTCAAAATTCGATGGATGAGTTGAATCATAAAATTTCTCCTTCAATTATCGGTTTTTAGGGCGGTTTTTTGAGCCCTATTATACGCCTATCGAAACTAAGTATATTTTATCTTTTGTAATCATCTTGTAAAAGCTATTATTAATTTCCTTTTTTAAGGCCTAAAGTATATCTTATCCCTATTGTTTACAATAAGTTAAGGATTTTGTAGTTTTGCAATTAACGATTTGACCTTCCCAATACCCCCATGTATACTTTTGGAGTAAGTAAAACCACTACAATTCACCTAGGGTCATAGATGACATTAAACGATTATCAGCGAGAAAATAAACCGCTCGGACTGAAGGTCACGAGTGTCCTTGTCATTATCTCTTTTTTAGTCACTCAAACTGACTTGCGTCTTGCCTACGGAATGTCTCCCGCAGTTTCTCCAGTCAATATTGCCGGCTCCAAAGATGCGGTCAAACAAGATCACGATGATATTCATTACATGGACAATCTCAATGGCTGGCAATGGGATGACAAAACATTAAGCCCTGCCGAAACTCTCGAACAGGCTTCAACTCAACAGGCGGGTAATCAGCCCGCTCAGCCGCCCGTCCCATCCGCCATTTTTGATAAAACGCAAGCAGCTCCTTTATCGCGCGCTGAAGGCGAAGCAGTGGAGAGCGAAGGCAATGCTGATGGCAGAAAGACAACTCGATACACTTACAAAAATCAAAGTTATTTTGAAGTTTATGCGGACGATGAAAAGCTAAAAGGAAAGATCAGTGCGATCGGAGATTTTACCAATGCCGATCATCCTGATCAAATCGAAGCGCGAAAGTTTTTTTATTTAGAATCAGGGGATGCGAATCAGCTTCGTTCGGTCCGGATTGTTACGCAGAATCCGAACCAGGTCGACACCTATCAAATTTTCCGCGAAACAGATGCGGGCGAAATCACTTATCTTTTGGAATCCGGTGTGGTGGCCAACGGAAATTTTATCAAACTCAGCATTTATGATCAGGCAGCCCATCGGGCGACGTTCTATGATCCGCTCGATGCCAATTTTAAATTGGTGAGTCAGCTGAGCGATAATTTCCAGGTTGGCCGGGTACTTGAATACCGAAACCAAGAGGGCAGTGAATTGGTCCATTTGGAATTTCACTATGATGATGCGGCCGGCCATGTAACCTCGATCAACTGGATTGACCAGGTTTATTCGGTTTATGAATATCATGAAGGCTTTGTGGGGAATCTGCTTGAGCTCGGTATAACGGATGCAACTCAGACCGACCCTTCCACCCGGTTTAAAACCGTGTATTCTGTGGAACTCTCCCAATTTCAACGGGGGGATGAACAAATCTCGGTTTACGCCTTTTTTGATCCCAGCCATCCTGATGACCTTCTGATCCGGGAACGTCTGCCGGAACAAGGGATCGGCAGAATCCTTCGCTGGCGCGGCCGTAACAATGCCGCCAATGCGGTCGATCTCGAATATTTCTATGATCGGGACAAAACGACCGGAACCAATATCATTACTGTCTTTAACTACCTCGAAGGCACTTACCTCAAAATGGAACTGGCCAGTGATGCCGATCAAGATAATGACGGTTTGATTGATAATCTCGGTAAGCTGCTGGAGGCCGGGGTGCTTTCCAAAGGGATCCATCAGCTTCAAACCATTCTTACCCGTAAAGATGAAACTTTCGAAATTATATCCAATGACGGATCAATACGCCTTTATGAAGCCCTTTTTGATGATCAAATAGGCCGGATCCTGCGCCTGCGCGGCCCCCCGTCGGGCGGCCCCAATCAATCTTTGAATGTTGTTTATCAATATGATGATCTTGTTAAGACTCGCATTGCTTATGATCTTGTTTCAAAGCAGTATGCGATTACTTCTTTTGGAGATTCCGAAGCCGGTCCGATTTTGGAGACCGGTGTTTTTACAATTGCAGAAGATGGTTCTTATCTCCGCACCAAAACCACGACTTTAGAACCCGCCGTTACCGGTTTTACTTACGATTCCACAGAAGCCAGAAGTTTTGACTATGCTTTTTCCATCCTTGAAGAGGGCAGGCCCGCCGCTGTCATTGTCAATTCCCTGACATCGGATGATCTTGGCCGGCTTTTAACTCTCTCTTCTGAGGTTGGGATTCTTGTGATGAATGGCCGTATCGTTCTTTTCACCAGCGGTGCCGGCCAGGAAATCCGTGTTTTAGAGGCCGTACAAAAATTGCTGGATGGCGCTGACCTTGTGGCCCATACGCATCCGGCAAGTTCAACGCCGCTTCAAAATGGACCCAGCCAGGGAGATATCGAAGCAGCCTCCGGCAAGCTGGAATATGTGATAACTTCCAAAGGTGTTTTTGCCTACAACCAAGAAGGGCAAAAGGATGGAATCAAAGATTTTTCGGCCATGGGCAGCTTGCTTCAAGACGCTAGGGGCCTATGGAAGGGTACGGACAATGAAGGGGAAGTGCTGGCGCGGTTGAAACTCCAGCAATTTATCTCCTCCATGGATATTTTGGAAGGCGCGGAGCGCGAAGAAACCGAGCAATTCCGGTCGGGCGAGACAACGCCTCAACAGGACCAAGCCATTGCTCTGGCAAAAGATACGCTTCAGGATCAGCTGCGGCTCGCGGATACAGAGCTTCAAAACATCACCGTGCAAAATGTTCAGAATACGGCTGCGGCGGATGTTTTTACTGTTTCTTTGGACTATCAGAATATCGCTTATGAATTTTCGGCAAATATTACGGCCAATACGACCGCTCTTTTGAAAATCACAACGGCTTCTGAAATCCGCGAGTTCAATGCTCAGGGGCGCCTGTCCAAAATTACCGACATCGCGGCCAATCAAGTCACAGTCTTTCAATATAATGATTCCACCCGCCAGTACACCGAAACAGCCGGCACGACGATCCGCACTTTTTCTTATGGCAACGATCAAAGCCCTCTGACTCAGGATGATGTATTTCTCGCGCTTGAAAATGTAAACCAGGCCGGGGATGTCATCCGTCAGGAACTCGATTTGCAAACCCGTGTGGTCAAGCTCACGAATGTCACCAAAAATACAGTGACCACCTATGAATACAATGATGTGTCGAGACAGTATGTGGTGACGGAAGGTTCCTCGATTCAGACTTTTTCCTATGGCAATGATTCCACCGCGCTGACCTCAGATGACCGGCTTTTGAATATTACTTCTGTGAATGCACAAGGAGAAACTCTCTTTCAGGAATTTGATAATGAAGGACGGGTGGCCCGCATTACGAACCGCAGTAAAAATACAATTACGGTTTTTGTTTATAACAATGCGGCAAAAACTTACACGGTCACAACGGGAACCACCGAGCAAACCCTGGCGTACGGCGCCGATAATATTCCCGGGACTGAGGATGATATTGTGGTGACCATCGAAACCGTGGATCAAGGCGGTGACACGATTGTCCAGCAGCTGGATGCGAGCGGACGTGTGATCAAGCTTACGAATAAAACCAAAAACAGTGTGACGACATTTGTTTACGATGATTCTGCGAAAAAATACACGGTCACCAATGGCAGCACGGTTCAAACGCTTTCTTATGGCGCGGACAATATCGCGGGTAATGATGATGACAAGCTTTTAAAAGTTCAATTCGTGAGCGCCGAAGATGAAACGATCGTTCAGGAAATCGATGCGGCCGGCCGCGTGACGAAAATCACGAATCTTACAAAAAATGTCTCGAGTGTCTTCTTCTATAACGACGGTGCCAAAATCTACACCATTACATCAGGCACTACGATTCAAACTCTGGGTTATGGGACGGACAATCTGGCTGGGACTGAAGACGACGTTCTGGTGAAAGTTCAGTCGGTCAACAATGATAATGAAACGATTGTTCAAGAATTTAACGCTGCCGGCCGGGTCATCAAAATTACGAACACAACTAAGAACACAACGAGTGCTTTCAATTATAACGATGCCGCCAAAACTTATACGATTACAAGCGGTGGAACCATTCAAACTTTGTCCTATGGCTTGGACCAACAGCCGGGAACTGATGATGATGGTTTAATCAGCACGGAATCGGCGAATCAGGAAGGCGATTCGCTGACGCAGGAGTTGGATGGTCAAGGACGAGTGATCAAGATCACGAATAACACAAAGAATACCGTCACGACCTTTCAATATAACGATGCTGCCAAGACCTACATGATCACAAGCGGCACGATGATTCAAACATTGGCTTACGGCGCGGACAATCAA
>JACPXL010000021.1 GCA_016196555.1 Candidatus Omnitrophota bacterium
AATTCATCGGCAACGGCTTTGGCAAGAGGAGATAAAATTCGGAAACTGACCACCACCCCTTCCATGGCAAGGGCCTCGAGATAATTACTTGCCGCTTCGGTGGAACCTGCCGTACCTGCGGTAAAAACATATTTGCCGGTTTTTCGCCCCAGCATGGCCAAAAGAGCAGCATCCACGGTCCCGTTTTGAATTTGAGTCACGGTCAAACCAGGTTGGCTTTGAAGAGGTTCCAAAACAGATTTTATGCTTCGCTTGCGGCGCTGATAAAAAGCCTGTGCATCCTTCCATGTAATCCCATTGGCAGCAAGCAGTCTTTGCGCACTTTCCACCGGATTGCTCGGGTCCAAAGCCTGCCCTCCTTGGATTGGAAGAAAATTTTTCATCTGATCGAGCGGAACTCTTCCCACCATCATTTCTGCACCCAAATCATCAAAGAGCACACCAAAGACATCAGCCAAAGAACCGTCTATGGCCATGGATTGACCGCCGGAACCTCCCACATCTTGATTACCCGACATAATCATATCGGTGCCTTCGGTCACGTCGGCATAAACACGGATGACTCCCTTTGAACCGGGAACGGAAATTCGAGAACCTGCTTGATGAGCACCGGATTGTACATATCCCGTGGTATAAACCCCGTGTTTTCCTCCTTCCATCCCCATATATTCAACATCCAATCCTTGAGAATGATAAGCCCTGTCGGAAATATCTTGAGCTGTTAAGTCAACTTGATCTGGATCTCCAATGCCAATAAGCCCTCGAGCAAAAACTCCCGCCGCAATCCGATCGGCGGCAAATCTTACAGGCCGCGGTTTAGCGACGATTTCCTCAGAAGGGACCACGCCGCTGGCATAAGGATTGTGAGCACGATATTCAGACCGGATAAGGACCGGGGGTTTTTGTGCCGCACCCATTTTTAGCAAATCTCCGATAAAATCCAGACGGAGTCCGTTACGTGCGTTGGCCGTAGCTTTTGCTCGCATGCTGTAAGCGGGAGAAGGAAAAATCAGACCCAAAATTAAAAAACCAGCCACAATTTTTTTCACAGGATGTCCCTCCTTGGGAAATTAAGACGTTTTGAGAACGGGCCCCCGCATTTCGCGAATAGGATTTTGCGAATGTTCGGGACTTCCCTTTTCTTTCAAAATTTTTAAATATTGTTCATGCTGTTTTTCAGGATTTTTGTCCGGCATAAACCGGGGGCTGATCATGATCACCGAATAACCTTTTTCGTGAAGGCCCTGCATGACTGGCTGCGAATGAAACCCTCCTACGATCAAAGCGGTCATTTTATCTTTTTCAGACCCCATTTTCTTGATCGTATTTTGAATCATGGCCTGCTCACGTTTGCGTGCGCTTTCATAAAAAGCTTTGGCGTCCGGCATGCAGGCTTCAAGAAATTCAAAGTCCGGAAGTTGTTCGGACGGGGCTTTGCCGGTCAAAAATGATTTCAAAGAAAGCGGGCTGTAAGATTGCGGCGATTGCGCCAAGCTGTCGAAATTTTCAGGCGATAGTTTTAAATTAAAAAGTTTTTTAATAAGCAAAAATGCGCGGACGGTTTTTAAAAGCTCCTTCTCTTCTTCTTGCAAGGCCAGACGGTCGAAACGGTGCGCTTCGAGCCGGTCCACCTCAGCAAAAAAATGACGTGATTCGGAACGCATCATTTCTTCCAGCACTTTGCCATAAACTTTAAGGTTAGCTATTTGTTTATTTTTTCCCTTTGAAGCGGAAAGTTCCAAAAGCATATGAATCAACTCCAACTCTTCCCGGCTTCCCTTTTTTTGATCGAGGCTGAGTCTTTGAACCGCTTCAAATTCGGGTTTTGTAAGGCTTTTAGACAAAGACTTCATGGCATTTTGCTTTTCCCATTCCACTTTTTCCGGATCAAAACTTCCCTCTTGACCCAACAGGGAGAGAAAATTTTTGATTTGCGGAAAATCGGCTGCAAGGGCAGGTTCATCTTGAATCAGAAAGGGAAGATAAGCGGTTAAAGCAAGAGTCCCTTCATCAAAAGCGTGTTTTTTTCGGTCGAGTTCCAAAAGGGCCGGGGAATAGGTTTTTTCTTTAAGGGTATTCAAGACCGCTTCAAGTTTCGAAAGTTCGGCGGCCAAATGTTCCCTTCGGTCTTCCAGACTCAGAAAGGCCCTCATATTTTCTTCATAAAGCCCGTGATTTTCAACGCCCCAAAGCTCCATATTAAAATCGGAAATGATATTAAGGTATTCCTCTCCAGAAATTTTTCCGGCCTGAAGATAACGCTCGGACACTTCCAAGCGGCTTTTTGCATCCGCATACTTGCGAAAGTAAGTCAGACTGACATTGCCCCAGCCGCCTTCCACCAGAATCAAACGCAAGGCGTGGTTCTCAATTAAACTTTGTAAAATGCCCGCGATGGATTTTTGCGCGCCATAATCGGCATGGGCTTCTTGAATCAGAATAAGGGTCTTGCCGTTTTGGCCCGGGATTTCTTCCTGGACATAGCCTAATTCGGAGGGAATCGCCAAAGCAAGCGCGAGAGGATTGAAAATAAGAGAAAAAACGAAAACTAGGAGTGTAGATTTGAAAATCTTTTTAAAATCAATACTGAAAGCCACCCAAAAATTCCCCCTTCAGATAAGATTTTTAACTTCTGGAATTTCTTAAACTCGATAGGGCCTGTTGAAAGGCGCTCGCAAAATAGCAGTTCGACGAAGGAGTGTCAAGCAAAAGGGTTAAAAAATTTTAATTTTTTTACGGAACAACATAGCCATTTGAAAAATTCATTGCAATACTGATTCGTTACTATATTTTGATAGCTAATGATAGAAGGCTGTGTTGATTACGCCGGCAAGCGGCCTTCGAGGGAACGCGAAAGTGTGGCCTGATCAATAAATTCGATATTGCTGCCCACCGGAATGCCGCGGGCAATACGGGTAATTTTGACATGAAGCGATTTGAGCATTTTAGCCAGATAAAGGGCCGTGGTTTCGCCTTCGGTGTTGGGATTGGTCGCTAAAATCACTTCGCGTACTTTTCCTTCTTTCACCCGCTTGAGAAGGTCCGCAATTTGAATTTCTCCGGGCCCGATTCCATCAAGGGCCGACAAAGCTCCGAGAAGCACATGATAAACGCCAACATAGGTTCCCGTTTTCTCAATCGCCAGCACGTCCTTGGGATCTTCCACGACACAAATCATGCCGCGGTCACGCCCTGGATCGGAACAAATATGACAGGTTTCATGATCGGCAAAATTGTGGCAAAGGCTGCAAAAGTGAACGTTTTCTTTAACTGCTTTTAAAAGGGCGGCGAGTTCTTGAACTTCTTCGCGGCGGGTTTTAAGAAGGTAAAAAACGATGCGTTCTGCAGAGCGGCGTCCGATGGCGGGAAATTTGGTGAGGGCTTCGATAAGCCTTTCCATCCATTCGGCATAACCTTTCATCTTATTCTTTTCTCACAATTTTCGCGCCGCCGAAAATATCCATGGCCTTCATAATAATATCGGGGACTTTGGAATCATCCGCGGCGGATTTTTCTGCCACCACGGTCCCTGCCCCAGTTTTCGAAGGTTTTAGAATCGCAAATTGCGCGCGGACTTTTTTTCCGCAAACAACTTCAAAGGCCTCTTCCACTAAGCGGCGATTGGAGTCTTTTTCCAGAGTTTCTTTATGAAATTGGAATTCGGAAGGAAGACCCAAAGTCACAACCCCTTCGTTCGATTCCACCGGCTGTGATTCGGAAAGAAAAATACCGGTCGACATGCGTTTACTTTTAACATATTCAATAATTTTAGGCCAAAGGCTTTCGATTTCGCCTGCTCCTCCCGCAACCATCGTGGCGATTGCTGCCGGCGACGAATCTTCAGAAATATCATCTTCGGCGGCAACCAATGAAGAAGCTGTCACTCCCGCACGCTGCGGTGAAACAACCCCCTTGTGGGGTTGGCGGGAATCAAGTGCTGGATCCCCGACTACAGCATTCGGGGATGACAAAGTTGACAAGTTTTGCGGAGATGATAAGTTCCCTTTTGTCATTCCCGCATTCTTCTGGCGGGAATCTCCAAAAGGGA
>JACPXL010000045.1 GCA_016196555.1 Candidatus Omnitrophota bacterium
AAGGCGACTCCTACGAAGAAAAAATTCTCAAGGGGGAACTTCTTAAAGTGATTCTCACCGAGGGCCGGCTGGCCGACGGAACTCTTAAATATCAGTTCCGTAAGCCCTTTGACGACCTCGCAAAACTACTCGGTTCGAAACTAAAGGAATGGGGTGCCCGACGGGATTTGAACCCGCGACCCTCAGATCCACAATCTGATGTTCTAACCAACTGAACTACGGGCACCATATATGAAGAAGACAAGAGTGGCCATTATACTTAAAAAAGCATTGTGTGGGAAGGGGCGCATCCTTTATAATACAACTCTTATATTAAGGCGGATAGAAAGCTCCGCCACGTGAATATCTTATGAAAAAAAAACTCCAAAAGAAAAACAAACTTTCGAGCAAAACCCCAAACCGCGGAGCACGTAAAAGCTTAAAACCTGCCCTAAAGCGGAAATCAAAAACAGTCCGGCCCCAGGCTCGCAATAAACAAATTTCTTTGCCAAAACCTATTACCTTTCATCCGGTCAATCAGCATTCTGAAACGCTGCCTTATTCCTATGATCAAACCCTTCTTGTTCTCATGGTGCGTGATCCTTACTGGGTTTACGGATATTGGGATTTTTCGTCTCAAACTTGGAATTGGGTTCAGGATTTTTTGCGCCGCGAACCGACAAGCCAAACGGTATTGCGCGTGCATAATCTTGAACGCGGTGATTTCACGGATTTGGATGTACGACTCGAAGCCAAAAATTGGTATTTGAATGTAGGAGAACCGAACACCTCCTTTGAGGCCGAACTCGGCTTCATTGATTCGACCGGCCGTTTTCATTTAATTGTAAAAAGCAATCGCATCCGAACTCCTCGCGACACCCCTTCCGAGGTCATTGATAAAAACTGGGACGCCGGCGATTTCGATGAAATTTATCAGCTTTCCGGCGGCGGACGGACCGGTAAAGGTTCGGAGCTGTTTTCTCCTGTCCGAAAACCTCTCTGATTTAATTTCTCCATGAAAAAAGGTTATCTCCTTTTAGCGCTTCACGCTCATTTACCGTTTGTGCGCCATCCAGATCACGAAGATTTTCTGGAGGAGCGCTGGCTTTATGAGGCCATTACTGAGACCTACATTCCATTAATCGATATGCAGGAAAGGCTTTTGCGGGAGCGGGTGCCGTATCGCCTGACCATGTCGATCACACCTCCGCTTGCCTCCATGCTGATGGACGGCCTATTGCAGGAACGCTATGTCCGGCATCTCAATCAATTAATCGAACTGGCTGAAAAAGAGGTGGACCGCACACGCTACGATCCCCGGTTTAATGCGGTTGCTCTAATGTATAGGAACCGCTTTCATCGTGCCAAGGAAGTTTTTGAAAACCATTACGGAAGAAATCTCCTTAATGCGTTCCGAAAATTTCAAGATTCCGGCTGCCTTGAAATCATTACTTGCGCTTCGACCCACGGCTTTCTTCCATTAATGAACCCTTCCAGCACTTCCGCCAAGGCCCAAATTGCCAATGCCTGTGATCATTATGAAAAAATTTTCGGCCGGAGACCCAAGGGGATTTGGCTTCCCGAATGCGGCTATTTTCCGGATTATGACAAAATTTTAAAAGATAACGGGCTTCTTTATTTCTTTCTGGAAGCGCACGGCGTTTTGCACGCCGAACCGCGGCCAAAGTACGGAATTTTTTCGCCCATCATGACGCCAAGCGGAGTTTACGCCTTCGGACGTGATTTGGAATCTTCCAAACAAGTATGGAGCGCTGAAGAAGGTTATCCGGGGGATTATGAATACCGGGAATATTACCGCGATATTGGTTTTGATTTGCCGGAAGATTATATACGGCCTTACATCCATCCGGATGGTTTTCGCATCAATACAGGAGTGAAATATTTTAAAATCACGGGAACAACCAATCATAAAGAGCCTTATGATCCGGGCCGGGCGCGCGATAAAGCGGCAGCGCATGCGGGAAATTTCATGTTTAACCGCGAAAAGCAAATGGAGCATCTTTACAGCCGCCTCGGACGCAAGCCGGTCATTGTCGCTCCTTATGATGCGGAGCTTTACGGGCATTGGTGGTTCGAGGGGCCGGAATTTCTGGAATTTTTGATCCGCAAAATTGTTTTCGATTCCCGTATTGTGGAATTGGCCACAGCGCCGGAATATTTGGCTTCGAACGGGCCGTTTCAGCCGAGCCAGCCGTCTTTTTCGAGCTGGGGTTATAAAGGTTATGCCGAGGTCTGGCTGGAAGGATCAAATGACTGGATTTACCGGCATTTGCATGCAGCAGCCGAAAAAATGAAAGAGCTGGCGCAAAAATTCGACGCGCCTAGTCCGATCGAGCGGCGGGCCTTAAGCCAGGCTGCGCGCGAATTAATGCTGGCGGAATCAAGCGATTGGGCCTTCATTATGAAAACCGGGACGATGGTGCCTTATGCGGTGCAAAGGACAAGTGATCATTTGATCCGCTTTTTCCGGCTTTACGAACAATTAAAAAGCGGGCATATTGACGGGGCTTGGCTGGGGTGGGTAGAATCCCAGGACAATATTTTCCCTGACATCAATTACCGCCTGTATACTTAATTGTCATCCCCGAATGTTTTAGTCGGGGATCAACGGGATTCCCGCCTAAAGCGTGCGGGAATGACAGCCGATAAACCAACTGTATTGACCCTATGAAAAAAATTATTTCTATTTTCCTTATTCTTATGTGGATGGTCCTTGTGGCAGCGCCGCCGGCCATTACTTATGCCGCCGTCCTTGTTCCTATTACAGCCCCCTCAGCGGTTTTGCTGGACCAGCCTTCGCAGCGTCTTCTTTATGCCAAAACTCCGAATATTCGCCGAGCACCGGCCAGCACCACAAAAATTCTAACGGCCATTGTAGTAATGGATTTATTGCCGCTTGATGCCGTGGTCCGGATTCCTGCCTTTGCGGAGCGTGTTCAGCCTTCAAAAGCCCATCTCCATTATGGAGAACGTTATTATGTCCGCGATTTGCTCAAGGCCATGCTGATCAGTTCGGCCAATGATGCGGCAGAAGTTTTGGCTGTTGCCGCAGCGGGTTCACGCGCCGCGTTTGCAGCGCGCATGAATCGCAAGATCAAGGCCCTGGGAGCTTACCGGTCTCATTTCACCACGGCAAGCGGATTGCCATCTCCAACGCAATATTCCACGGCTTATGACATGGCCCTCATTATGAAAGAGGCAGAACGGCGTTCCTTTATTGTGCAAACCATGAAGCTGCGTACGGCTACTATTTATAGTTTATCCGGGCGCCGCATCGCGCTTAGAAATCATAATAAAATGCTTTGGCGCGACAGCCGCGAAGTCATCGGTAAAACAGGGTGGACGCGAAATGCCCGCCACTGCTTTGTGGGGCGCATTCGCGTGGCGTCACGAAATGTTGTTGTCGCGATGCTTGGCAGTCATCGTCTTTGGCGGGATTTGAAAACTCTTGTGGATTATCAATTCGGAAAATCTGTGACGCGCAAATCAAATTCTCAAAAGATTACGTCCCGGCAGCGGGTGAAGAAAATTCAATTGGCTTTAAAAAATGCCGGTTTTTTTGCCGGCCCTATTTCGGGCTTTTTCGGTCCTATCACCAAGCGCTCGGTCAAAAACTTTCAGTCCGCCAATGGGCTCGACGCCGATGGGATCGTAGGTCCACAAACCTGGAAAAAACTCGAATCTCATATATAATACCTCCCGCCTAAAGTCGAGGGTGGGTGACCCCTTTTAAAATCGTGAGAAATCATGAGAAAAAAAATTAAAACATATTCGTTCGCTTTGTTTTTTTTGACGGCCATCTTTTTTTGCAATTACCTTTTTGCCGAAGAGCTCAAAACCGAAGTTTCGTCAGCAGTCGTGCTGGCTGATTTTGAAGGAGAAACGCCCCAGACCAACCATTTAGAGGGACCCTCCGGTTCGTGGAATCTGGATGAAACCGACATCAATAATTCCTATTGTGATGAAGAATATGTGGAAATGCCGGGAAAAGATGGAAAGCCCAGTAAAGTCCTCAGTCTGACTTATAGTGTGGATTCAGAACTTCCTTCCCAAAACGGCTTTTGGACCAAACTCCAAGATTTTGATTCGACCGAATATGACCATCTCGAATTGGATATTAAAGGGGACGAAAAGGCCGGGTTTACGGAAAAATTTAAAATCGAATTGAAGAAGTGCAAAAAAAGCCCGTGCACACAGGACAAGAAAGTTGATGAAGTCATTAAGGGCTCGGCCCAAATTTCGGTGACCAGTGAATGGCAGACGGTCCGTATTGCGCTCAACAAAATGACAGGCATTATTGATTTTGCGGACCCGAAGGCCTGGGAAAATCCGGCCGTTGCACGCAAAAATTTGGATGAATTTGTTGTCGTGTTCCAAGACCGGCATGTGACGAAGAAAAAAGGAAAGATATATTTGGATAATATTCGTTTTGTCCATACCGGCAATCCCGGCCCCACGGCCGTGGATTTTCCGCCGCGCCATATTGAAAAAACACCCGTCCGTTTGGAAGGAATGGCTTTTCAGAAGTTTTTGATTACAAGGCTCGGAGATTTTCCTAAACAAACCGTGGTGAAAAAGGAATTTCCGGCAGAGGACAAGGCCTTCTTAATGGAAGTGGCGAAAGATACCTGGCGATTTTTCGATGAAATTGTGGACAAAGAACACGGCCTTCCGCTTGATACGATTCAACTCGCCAAACCTGAACCCGTAGCCGAAGGAATGTGGATCGGGGATTACACCAATGTCACGAATATCGGTGTTTATCTCATGTGCTTGGTTTCGGCTTATGATTTTGGTTTTATTACGAAAGAGGAAGTCATCAAGCGGCTTCGTCTTACCATGACCACCATGGAAAAAGTGGAGCATCATAAAAGCGGTTTTCCCTACAACTATTATGATACTTCAACTTTGGAACGGACGAGCTATTTTGTTTCATTAGTCGACAGCGGATGGCTTGTGGCAGGCCTCTATGTGGCAAAAAATGCTTTTCCTGAAGAATTAGGAGAGCAGGCAGACCGCATGATTCACCGCGGCAATTTCAGTTTTTTTTATGATCCCGTTGACCGGCAGATGTTTCACGGCTATTACGACCATCTCGAAGTTTATTCCGATTATCATTACGGTGTATTTTACAGCGAACCTCGAGCCACAAGTTATATGGCGATTGCACGCGGCGATGTTTCCGACGAACATTGGTTCGAAGGTTTGATGCGGACATTCCCGGAAAGTTATACTTGGCAGGAACAAAAGCCAATTAATCGAGTGACGCGCGAAACGCTCGGTCATCGTTATCAGGGCGGTTATTATCAATGGAATGATTTGAAATATGTTCCGAGCTGGGGTGGATCAGCTTTTGAAGCCCTGATGCCGACTTTAATTCTGAGCGAAAAAGATTTGGCTCCGGAGGGCCTCGGGAAAAATGATCTCAATCATGTGCTGGGTCAAATTCATTATGCCCTGGATGAACTCAAAATGCCGGTGTGGGGAATGAGCCCTTCTTCTGTTCCCGAAGGCGGATATTCGGAATACGGGGCAAAACCTTTTGGATCGAAAGGGTATAAGGCAGGTGTTGTGACGCCGCATGCAAGCGCGCTTGCGCTAGAGTTTGCGCCGGCCGAATCGGCCGCTAATTTACGCAAGTTAGCCGAGCTTTATGACATTTACGGCGAATATGGATTTTATGATGCGGTGACACCGGCAACCGGGCTTGTGGCTTACAAATACCTTTCACTCGATCAAGGAATGATTTTTGTGGCGCTCAATAATTATCTCAATAACGGTGCGATTCGCAAACGTTTTCACAGTGATCCCGAAATGAAAAAAGGCGAAAATCTTCTTTCCGCCGAAAAGTTTTTTGCATGACCAAAACATTCAATGCACAGCCAGGAATTTATACGTTGGACGTCTTCGGTCCCGAAGTTGTCGTTGCTTTTTCGGGCCGCGAATTTCCCAATGCCCGGCGGCATGATTTTTTAAAATCCATAGGGGTTGATTCAGAGAATCTGGTGACGTTGCAGCAAATTCACAGTGCTAATCTGGTGATGGTGAATCCCGAAATGAAGGGCGAAAAGCTTTTTCAGGCTGATGGAATGCTTACCGAGGTTTCTCAGAAAGCGCTGGGAATTTTGACTGCGGATTGTGTGCCGGTTTTTTTCTGGGACCCGGAAAAGAAAGCGGCGGCGATGGTTCATGCCGGCTGGCGCGGGACTTATCAGGAAATCAGTACCAAAATGCTGCAGGCCCTCCGGCAAAATTTTGCCTGCCGGAATGCCTCCATCCAAGTGGCGCTGGGTCCTTCGATACGCCGATGCTGTTACCAGGTTGGGTCGGAATTCGGAGAAATGTTCGAAGGTTTTTATTATCCGTCCGGAGAAAAACTCGCGGGAGATAAGGCCGCTCACGGTAAGATGGACCTGATCGGGGCCATTGTCGACCAACTTACGGGTGAAGGATTGCCGGTGCAAAATATTCACGATACGGGCATTTGCACGGTTTGCGAGAATGACCGGTTTTTTTCCCACCGCCATGAAAAGGGAACTGAAAACCGGATTCTTTCCATTATTCAAATAATATGATGATCTGTCATCCCCGAAATCTTTAATCGGGGATCAATGGTTGGATTCCCGCCAAAAGCGTGCGGGAATGACAAGGGGGAATAATGCAGGCCAATGATTTAAGAAAAGGGACCACGGTTTTCTATCAAAATGAGCTTTTTGTGGTGATTGATTTCCGCCATTACACCCCGGGAAACAAACGCGCTTTTGTTCAGGCGACCATGAAGGGCCTCAAATCCGGGAAAATGATTCAAAATAAGTTTTCATCTACCGACAATATTGAACGGGCCATTCTCGATCCCAAGCCTTGCCAATTTCTTTACGCCGACGAGCAAGGTTTTCATTTTATGGACATGGAAAATTACAATAATTTTGCTTTGAACGCGGAAATCATCGGCGATATTAAGTATTACCTCAAAGAGAGTATGGAAATCAAAATTGATTTTTACGAAGGCAACCCCGTTTTGCCGGAAATCCCCAAAGTGGTGACACTTAAAATCACCGAGGCGCCTCCTTGGATCAAGGGAGATTCCGTTTCCAATAATATGAAGCCAGCCGTTTGTGAGACCGGTCTTAAGGTTCAGGTTCCGATTTTTATTGATGAGGGGACTGAGATCAAGGTCAATACCGACACGGGCGAGTACGCCGGCCGTGCTTAGAAAATGGTTTTCTTTTCAGGAATGAGATAAGCGTAATAACGGTGGATGCGGTGCCATCCAGGCGAAGTGATAGGAAGTACTTCTTTGGCGACGATTGCTTTGATTTTGTTTTGAGCTAAGTGGTCTAATAGTTCGTCTGGCGGTTGAATGTCTGAAAGAACCTTGGGATTTTTGATGGAGACCGCCAGGGGATATTGGAGTCTTAAAAGTCTTGCCCAATAGTAATCATAGCAAAGTTCGATACTTGTAATTTTATCCCCAGCTTTTAATCCTAACTTTTGTAAATCCTCCGCGGTTTTAAAATCTCGATTGTTCGATAGCTTCCTGCTCACATTGTCGGGCGATAAATCTATCATCGACGAGCTAAAAAATGGGAATAGCATTTGGAGCGAAAAAAGAAAAACTAAAAATCCGGCTATCCTTGTTTGGCTCCTGGCAGATGAGATTTTCAGTCCGGCAAATATCAATACGATCAAAGGAATGACAAACGGCGGCAAATACCTTGGGCAAATATTGATTAAAAGGTAAGCGCCCAAAATAGAAATGAGGGAAAGAATAAGGATCGCATGATCTTTGATCCCGCTCAAAAAAAAGCGTTTTTCTTTGCAGCAGAAAAAAAGGCAGGCAAAAAGAATAAAAAGATTTTGGTAATCCGCCAGGGCATCGCAGAGTTTCGGGAAACTTTTTTTAATACTGTTGATTTGATTGGAAAGATTATAAACGAGATGATAACCATCATCCCAATACGAGACATCGTAGGAATAAGGGAACGTGACCCCTTCCGGTTTATCGAAGTGAAAGACTTCACTGTGGGGGAAAATGGTTAAACGAAAATATTTTGGCTTGCCGGTTCGTCCATTGAAATTGCCGTAATTATGTGCAGCCGAATACCCAAAAGTAAGTCGACCTTTAGTTTTGTAAATGGCTGCGACAAAGGGAAGAGAAACGCATAAAAATCCCAAGACAATCAGTAAGGAGCCTAATTTTGGTTTTTTGGATTTGGCAAAAATAAAAATGGCAGCGGTTAAGCAAACGGCAAAAGGGAGAAGGATTAATTTCATCAAATACCCGATTCCCAGTATGGTAC
Organism: Candidatus Omnitrophota bacterium; assembly: GCA_016196555.1. Taxonomy (GTDB): domain Bacteria; phylum Omnitrophota; class Omnitrophia; order Omnitrophales; family Aquincolibacteriaceae; genus JACPXK01. The sequence goes on from JACPXL010000045.1 coordinate 8,301, forward strand.
CGAAGAAAAAATAAAATAAAGGAGGATCTTCTCCCAGAAGAAAGTTGAAAGTAAGGCCAGCCAGGAAAATCGTCATTACGAGCACGCCGATATCCGGGGTGGGAGTGGTCAAATCTATCAACCGGATGGTCATGGAAATAAACAAGGCGTAAGCAAGACTTCGGATAGCTATTTCAGGAATGAAAGCTTGTCCCGGAGAATTAAGAGAAATTTGTTTTTGGCGGTATCTTTCAAGTTGGTAAAGAAAAAACTCAAGGCCTAAAAGCCCTAGCAGAAAAAGAAAGAAGTTTACTGCTTTTAATGCGAAAAATTCCCAAGACATGGAAGGTTTTACCGCCCATAACATAACGGCGAGCAGCCAGGAGTATAAGGGGCTCCAATAGGCGTTGACGGCATTTGTCCAGTCCTTTGCAAGGTATTTGCTGGCCACATCGAGGTATTGAATGCCATCGGGTTCCATGCGATAAGGGTTGTTGAGAATCTGGGCGGCAGCGAAGATGATTGCGCAAAGCCAGAAAAAAATTTTTAAGAATTTTTTTAAAATTTGGAGCTCCAATTTTCTAAGGAGTATTTTTCTTTGACCAGCTTGTCGATTCTATCCTGTGGAATTTCCACGAAGTTTTCTGTTGCCCGCCATTTGGTTTTAAGAACATGCTTGATCTTAGAGGCCGGAATTTTCAGGTTGGTGAGAAAATCCAGATGAGAACGATTTTTGCGATAGGCCGGTGCTTTGGAGGGAAAAGCCAGCAGCTCTTCGATCCGGGGAAGATTCATATTCAAAAGAAAAGTGCCGTGGAAAAGTAGAAAATTTGTTTTGCGCCGCTGGGCATTGCCGCAGAACTTGTAACCATCTAAGGTGAGGTCCGTAATTCCCCGGATGGTCACGGTACGGTCAAGAATAGACTCCAGGGCCCCACGATGACATTCCATAATGGCATGGTTGGTTGTGGTAATGCTCTTGGAGTCTCCAAAACGGCTGGTTTTCAGGACAAGAGTGAAATTGAGGCATCCAGGCCCTTGGAGGACCGTTCCGCCGCCGCTGGCACGCCTGAGAATAGGGACATGGTGCTTCAAACAGGAGTCTTTGTTTACTTCTCGGGACATTTTGTTAGAATATCCCAGCACCACGAAATAATCCTGCGGTTCCCAGAACCTTAAGATTTCGTGATTCCATCCTTCCTCGCAGAGTTCCAGAAGGGCTTCATCAAAGGCTAAATTTTGATGAGGAGTTTTGAGGGTAAGGTCGATAGTTTTCATGCTTTGGGTCATTATAACTGATTTCCCCCCGACCTCCTAAAATAGTATTTGATCGTATAGAGCGAATCATGTAAATTGAGAGTTTCTCATGGCTAAAAAGACGAAAATACAAAAAAAAGATGATCCCGCGGTAGTCACGCAGCGGACAGAAACGGGGAATGTAGGCCCCCAAAAGGCCGCCTCCGATTCTCATCCATCCAACGGAAAAGGGAAGAAAAAATCTCCCGAAACGCCCAAAAGAATAGAGATTTCAGAATCCATTCAGCATGCTGCTAAAACCAGCGAAGAAGACACGCAGAAATGGATGGAGTCCCTGGAATATGTCCTGGAATTTTTCCTAAAACAAACCAATCCCAAACGAGCACCGCTTTTGGTTGAGCGATTGATCGAACGTCTGCAGGAATCTGGAATCAAAGTTCCGCCTCCCGTCAACACGCCTTACCTTAATACCATTCCGCCGGAGAAAGAACCGGCTTATCCGGGTGATCGTGAAATTGAAAGAAGAATTAAAAGTTATATTCGCTGGAATGCCATGGCCATGGTGGTCAAAGCCAATCGCATTCATAATGGACTCGGCGGGCATATTTCAACCTACGCTTCTTGCGCCACGCTTTATGAAGTTGGATTCAATCATTTCTTCCGCGGCGGAAATGGGGATAAACCTGCGGACATGGTTTATTTTCAAGGACATGCTTCGCCGGGAAATTATGCGCGCGCTTATGTGGAAAGACGGCTGGAAGCAAAGCAGCTTCATAATTTTCGCCAAGAACTCGCCGAAGGCGGCGGCCTTTCTTCTTATCCTCATCCTTATTTAATGCCGGAATTCTGGCAATTTCCTTCCGTTTCAATGGGACTTGCTCCCATCACTTCGATTTATCAAGCGCGTTTTAACCGCTATTTGAAAGCACGCGGTTTAATGAAGGGCGACGAACCGAATGTTTGGTGTTTCGTGGGTGACGGAGAATCTGATGAGCCTGAAACTCTCGGCGCTTTGACGCTCGCTGCACGTGAGAATCTGGATAATCTGACTTGGATTGTGAATTGCAATTTGCAGCGCCTGGACGGCCCGGTCCGCGGCAATGGAAAAATCATTCAGGAACTCGAAGGCCTTTTCCGCGGCGCCGGATGGAATGTGATCAAAGTTATTTGGGGATCGGATTGGGACCCGTTGATTAAGGCTGATCATGACGGACTTCTTTTAAAGCGAATGGAAGAAGCGGTGGACGGCGAGTATCAGAAATATTCTGTTGAGCCGGGAAGTTATACGCGCAAAAATTTCTTTGGAAAATACCCGAAGCTGCTTGAAATGGTGAATCATTTGACGGATGAACAAATCACTAAGCTTTTGAGAGGCGGCCATGACCCTAAGAAAGTTTACGCAGCTTACAAAGCGGCCGTGGAACATAAAGGCCAGCCCACCGTTATTTTGGCGAAGACCATTAAAGGGTACGGCCTGGGTGAAGCAGGAGAGGGACGCAATATTACGCATCAGCAGAAAAAGCTGAATGAAAAGGAATTGCGCGAATTCCGTACGCGTTTCAATATTCCCATTAAAGATGAAGAAATTGCGGACACTCCGTTTTATCGTCCGCCCACTGACAGTCCCGAAATGAAATACCTTCTTGAACGCCGCAAAGCGCTCGGCGGATTTTTGCCGGCACGCAATGTCAAAGTCAAACCGCTTGATGTGCCGGGCCGGGACTTCTTTCAGGAATTTATGAAAGGGTCCGGCGATTTGCAGGCCTCCACCACGATGGCCTTTGTCCGTATTTTGAGCAAACTTTTACGGCATGAAACCATCGGTAAAAACGTAGTCCCCATTATTCCGGATGAAGCCCGCACCTTCGGAATGGATTCTCTTTTCCGCCAAATCGGTATTTATTCCTCCAAAGGCCAATTGTATGAGCCGGTCGATAAAGAAACTCTTCTTTATTATCAGGAATCCAAAGACGGGCAGATTTTGGAAGAGGGAATCAATGAAATGGGGGCGCTTGCTTCCTTTGTAGCTGCGGCGACGACTTATGCCACGCACGGTTTTTACATGATTCCTTTTTATATTTACTATTCGATGTTTGGTTTTCAGCGAGTCGGCGATCTTATGTGGCTTTGCGGCGATATTCGGGCGCGCGGATTTTTGCTCGGCGGAACGGCCGGACGTACCACATTAAATGGAGAAGGGCTTCAGCATCAAGACGGACATGGTCATATTACAACGACTGTTATTCCCAATCTTATTGCCTATGATCCTGCTTTTGCTTATGAAATCGCGGTCATTCTTCAGGACGGCATGCGCCGCATGTATCATGACGGAGAAGACATATTCTATTATCTGACCCTATATAATGAAAATTACCGTATGCCTGTCATGCCTGAAGGAGTGGATGAAGGAATTCTCAAAGGCCTCTATAAATTTCAAAAGGGCCCGGCAATGAAATCTTCCAAAGACAAATCCGGTTCCGGCGCAAAATATAAGGCGCAGATTTTCGGCAGCGGACCGATTCTTCGAGAAGCGCTAAGGGCGCAGGAGATTTTAGCCGACAAATATCAGGTTTCCGCGGATGTGTGGAGCGCGACAAGTTACAATCAGCTCCGGCGTGAGGCGCTTGATTGCCAGCGCTGGAATATGCTTCATCCCGCGGAAAAGCCGAAAAAGTCTTATTTGGAAAATATTTTGGAAGGTGAAAAGGGAGTTTTTGTGGCGGTCTCCGACAATATGAAAATCATCCCGGATCAAATCGCGCCCTGGGTGCCGGGCGGATTGATGACGCTGGGTACGGATGGTTTTGGCCGTTCAGATACGCGCGAGAATTTGCGGCGGTTTTTCGAAGTGGATGCTGAAATGACCGTGATTGCAACGCTCTATGCCTTATGCCAAAAAGGTCAAATCGAAAAGAGAGTTGTCGAAAAAGCGATTAAAGATTTAAAAGTCAATCCCGAAAAAGTTTATCCCATTAGCGAGTGATAAGGATTTTTTATGGACATTAAAGTTCCTCATTTAGCGGAAGGCATCAGCACCGGGACCGTGGTCACGATTTTTGTCAAAGAAGGCGACAAAGTCAAAAAAGGCCAGGATGTTCTTGAGCTTGAGACGGAAAAAGCGATTGCTGCAATTCCTTCTCCGGAAGCAGGAGTCATCGAAAAAGTCCTCATTAAAGAAGGGGACAAGGTCAATATCGGGCAGACTGTCATTTCTATAGCCGGGGACGGATCTGCGGGTTCTGCCAAAACCGTTAAACAGGAAGCTCCTGCCAGGCATGCGCCGGTTGAGACAAAAGCCAGCACGCAGGTTTTAGAGGAAGAAGAGGAAGCGGAAGAACCGGCAGGCCCTTCAAAAAACAATCTTTCTCCTGCGGCATCACCTTCCATACGTAAACTTGTCCGCCAGCTCGGTATTGATTTAAATAAAATTCGCGGAACAGAGCCGGGCGGCAGAATTTCTCTTCAAGACATTAAAAACTATATTGCCCGGCTGGAAAAGGGTGCCGCGAGTCCTAAAAGCGAAGGCCAAGCGCCTTCCAGGCAAGCTGCTTCCGCTGCTCCCTCCATTGATTTTTCCAAATGGGGTCCGGTAGAACGCAAACCGATGACGGTTCTGCGTAAAAAAATCAGCGAAAAAATGACGGAGTCCTGGACTACGATTCCGCATGTCACACAATTTGCCGATGCGGATATTACGGGGATTCTTGCTCTTCGCAAAAAATATGCGGATCAATATGAATCCAAAGGCGCTCGTTTAACCGTCACAACTTTTATTATTCAAGCGCTGGCGTCTGTTCTTAAAAAGCATCCTATTTTTAATTCCAGCATGGATGAAGCTGCCGGCGAAATCGTTTTCAAAAATTATTATCATCTAGGAATTGCCGTGGATACAGAGCAGGGATTGATTGTGCCGGTGTTGAAAGATTTTGATAAAAAAGACATGGCCCAGCTTTCCAAAGAATTAAGTGGTTTGGCAGAGAGAACGCGGCAGAGAAAAGTTTCCATCGATGATTTGCAGGGCAGTTCTTTTACCATTTCTAACCAGGGGGGCATCGGGGGGGCTCATTTCACCCCGATTGTAAACAAGCCTGAGGTCGCAATACTCGGGCTTGGTCAAGGCGTCAAAAAACCGGTGGTCATAAACGATAAAGTGGAAGTGCGTATGATCCTTCCTCTAGCTTTGTCTTATGACCACCGGGTCATTGACGGCGCCAATGCCGCGCGTTTTATCACCGATTTGACGGCCGCCATCGAAAGTTTTGACGAGAAAAAATTGACCATTCAAGAAAGCGGAAAATCCAAAAAGGAAAAGTGATATAGAATGGTCATTCCCGCACGTTTTTAGCGGGAATCTAGATCCCCGATAAAAGCAGTCGGGGATGACAAACAGGGAGCAAGTATGAAGCCGATTAAAACCGATATTGTGGTGGTAGGTTCAGGTCCTGGAGGCGCCGCCGCTGCTTTTTATGCTGCCGATAAAGGAAAAAAAGTTATTTTAGTTGAAAGAGACAAACGTCTCGGCGGAGTTTGTTTGAACCGGGGCTGCATTCCTTCCAAGACACTTCTTCATGCCACGCAATTGATCAAAGAAGCCAAAGAATCTTCTTTTCGGGGTATTTCATTTGCATCACCGACAATTCATTTGGAAAAAATGCGGGAATGGAAAGAATCTATTTTAGAAAAGCTTGGCCAGGGGCTCAAAGGCGGAGCAGCACAGCGCGGAGTCGAAGTATTAAACGGCCGCGGTTATTTCGAAGATTCTACCACACTGCGCGTTGAAACTTCTCAGGGCCAGCAATTAGTCCATTATGATCAGGCCATTATTGCCGTGGGATCTCTGCCCGCACTTCCTTCAGCCTTTGATCTCGGAAATCCCCGCGTTATGACTTCGACTGAAGCGCTTGAGCTTGAAGACATTCCGGAAAATCTTCTAGTGGTCGGCGGCGGTTATATTGGAATGGAGCTTGGAACAGTTTATTCAGTGCTCGGCAGTAAAGTGGTTTTAGTCGAAGCGATGAAATCCCTTTTAACGGGTGCGGATCCTGATTTGGTCCGGCCGGTAGCCAAATACGCGCAGGAAAATTTTAAAGAAGTAAGGCTTAATACCAAAGTGCTTAAAATGGCAACCAACGGCAAACAGATTAAAGTGACCTTTGAAAGCGAAGGCGGCAAAAAAATCGATGAATTTTATGACCGCGTGCTTGTGTCTGTAGGCCGGGTTCCCAACACTGAAGATTTGGGGCTGGAAAACACCAAGGTGCGCAAGGATGACAAAGGGTTTGTTAAAGTGAATTCTTCCCAGCAAACCGATGACCCGCATATTTATGCCATCGGAGATGTAGCGGGCGGCGCTCTTTTGGCGCATAAAGCCGCGAAGGAAGCGCGCATTGCCGTAGAGGTTATGACCGGCGAAGACAGTGCTTTCGAAAATATTATCATTCCGGCGGTTGTTTTTACGGATCCCGAAGTGGCTTGGTGCGGTTTGACTGAGGCCGAAGCCAAACAAAAAAATATGGATATTAAAGTGGTGCGTTTTCCTTGGGGCGCTTCCGGCCGGGCATTGACTTTGGACCGTACGGATGGCAGCACCAAATTGATTATTGACCCGGAAACCGAGCGCATTTTAGGCGTCGGCATTGTCGGCCATGGAGCCGGTGAATTGATTGGTGAAGGTGTTCTGGCGGTTGAAATGGGAGCGACCGTGCAGGATCTTGCCGAATGTGTTCATCCGCATCCCACACTTTCAGAAACCCTGATGGAATCAGCCGAGGTTTTTTACGGCCATTCCACGCATATGTACACACACGGAAGAAGTGGTCTCGTCGTAGTGCGTAGGTACCCCTTCCGTAGGTACAGGGTTCCTGAATTTTTCTTAATGAACCCTGTACCTACGGAAGGGGTACCAATATCCCCATGAACCGTTTCAAAGATATCGATCAAATTATTCCCCGCCAGGCTTATAACTTCGGAAAGCTGGACGAAAAAAAACTTCTGCCCGATCCGATTCACCAATTCCAAAAATGGTTCAAAGAAGTGCTGCGATCAAACACGCCTCATCCCAATGCCATGACGCTTGCCACGGCAAGCCGGAAGGGAAGGCCTTCGGCCAGGATGGTCCTTCTTAAAGGTTTTGATGAGAATGGATTCATTTTTTATACCAATTACAAAAGCCGGAAAAGCAAAGAAATTCATGAAAATCCTTTTGGAAGTTTGGTCTTTTACTGGCCCGGATTTGAGCGTCAGGTGATTATTGCGGGACGCGTTAAAAAAATTTCGCATCAAGAATCCGAGCGCTATTTCAGTTGCCGTCCGCGTGAATCATGCCTTGCCGCATGGTCTTCGCAGCAAGGTGATAAAATACAAAGCCGGGAAGCATTGGAAAAAAAATTCAATGCCATGGTGGAAAAATATCAGGGTAAACAAATCCCTCTGCCTTCAAATTGGGGCGGATTTTGCTTAAAGCCTGAAACAATTGAGTTTTGGCAGGGCAGGGCGAACCGTTTGAATGATCGTATTCTTTATACAAAAAGTAAAGGGCGCTGGACCAAACAAAGGCTTCAACCTTAACACGGCATCCTGAGCGAAGCGAAGGATCTCGCGAGATCCTTCGATCCTACGGATCTCAGGATGACGAAGAAAGACAAATCATGTTTAGAAATATGGCAGAACAGTTAAAGTTGATGCAGCGCCTGATGCAAGATGACAATTTCAAGGCGTTTATGGGTCATCCCAAAGTCCAGGACCTCTTTAAAGACCCCCAAATTCAGCAAGCCATGAAATCCAAGAATGCAGACCTTGTTATGAATCATCCTAAGATGATGGCTCTTCGAAATGACCCTGAATTGGCCCAAATAATTTCAAAATTGAACTTCAAGGATTTGATGTAGAATACTTCTATGCACATGAATGAGTCTGCAGTTTTAACGCGCGATTGTGAAGCCACCCAAATCCCAAGCGGGGGAATGGTCACTCTTTTTAAAGGCACTCACGTTACCATCACTCAGGCCCTGGGAGGAACATATACGGTCATGACGGATCAGGGAGCGCTTGCCAGTATTTCCGGCAAGGATGCCGATGCGATCGGTAAAGAGCCGATCAAATCACCGGCTGAAACCATGGCAGGAGCTTCTACTCAAGAGCTCGTGATGGCGCAGCTTAAAACCTGCTACGATCCCGAAATCCCTCACAATATCGTGGATTTAGGGCTTATTTATGAATGCAAACTCAGCCCGTTTGAAGGAGAAGGCGAAAGAGTGGACATACGCATGAGCCTGACCGCGCCGGGGTGTGGTATGGGAGATTGGCTCAGACAAGACATCAAAAATAAACTTCTTCGTATTCCGAATATACGTGAGGTTAATGTGGACGTGGTTTTCGATCCGCCCTGGACCCCCAATATGATGAATCCTGCCCTTCGCCGCGCCCTCAATATGATGTAATTCCAAGACGATACTTTCTTGGAGTCTATGACCGAAATCAAATCCCTCGAAAATGAATTGCGCTGCAATCTCAAGGGCGAAGTCCGCTTTGATGATGGAAGCCGCGCCTTGTATGCCACGGATGCCTCCAATTACCGGCAAATCCCTATTGGCGTAGTCCTGCCGCGTGACGCGGAAGATATTGCCAAAACCTTTGAAATTTGCCGCCAAGCGGGGATCCCTATTCTTGCGCGCGGGGCGGGAACAAGCATTGCCGGGCAATGCTGCAATGTGGCCGTGGTCATGGACATGTCGCGATGGATGAATCGTGTTCTCGAAATTAATTCCGGAGAAAAATATGCGCGGGTCGAACCCGGTGCTGTTTTGGATAGTTTACGCGCTGAAGCGGCGAAACATGGGCTGACTTTCGGCCCGGACCCTGCTACGCATAATCGCTGCACGCTTGGCGGTATGATTGGCAACAACGCTTGCGGAGTTCATTCTGTGATCGCCGGCAAAACCGTCGATAATCTCGAATCACTCGAAATCATGACTTATGACGGCCTGCGTATGCGGGTTGGAAAAACAAGCCAGGAAGAACTCGAAGGCATCATTCGTTCAGGCGGAAGGCGCGGCGAAATTTACGCCGCACTCAAAGTACTCGGCAATCAATATGCCGATTTAATCCGCGGACGTTATCCAAAAATTCCCCGCCGGGTGTCCGGCTATAATCTCGATGAACTTCTTCCCGAAAATGGATTTCACGTTGCCCGCGCCCTGGTTGGATCGGAAGGCACTTGCGCGACGGTTCTTGAAGCAACGGTCAAACTCATTCCGGATTTTCTCTGCCGCACTCTTGTGGTTTTGGGTTATTCGGATATTTATTCGGCGGCAGATGATGTCCCCAGAATTCTCGAGTACAGACCTATGGGCTTAGAAGGATTGGACGAACATTTTATCCGCAATATGAAAAAAAAGGGAATGCATCTTCCCGAGATTGCCAAACTGCCCAAGGGCGGAGGATGGCTTTTGGCGGAATTTGGGGGCCAGTCCCATGAAGAAGCGAAAGAACGGGCGGAAAAAGTGATTCAAGAATGGAAAAACCGGGCGGGCGGTCCGCAGATGAAATTATTTACGGATATTGGCGAGCAAAAAAGCGTCTGGGCAGTCCGCGAATCAACTTTTGGGGCTTCGGTATTTGTCCCGGGCGAAAAAGACACTTACAGCGGATTCGAAGATTCTTCGGTTTCTCCGGAAAAACTCGGCCCTTATTTGCGAGATCTTGAAAAAGTCTATCGCAAGTATGGCTATGACTCGGTCACTTACGGACATTTCGGTGATGGCTGCATTCATAGCCGCATCAGCTTTGATTTCCGCACTGACGAAGGTATTAAAACCTATCGCAAATTTCTGGAGGACGCTTCGGACCTTGTCATTCAATATGGCGGATCTTTATCCGGTGAGCATGGTGACGGTCAAAACTGGGGCGAATTCCTGCCCAAAATGTTTGGTCCGGAATTGGTGGAGGCTTTCCGCAAATTCAAGGCCATTTGGGATCCGCAGAATAAAATGAATCCTGGGAAAATCGTAAACCCTTATCCCGTGGATCAGGATTTAAAATTGAAATCCTATTCCACGATTGAAACCGGTTCACTTCATTTTAAATTTCCCCAAGACCAAGGAAATTTCGCCCGGACCACAGAACGCTGTATCGGCCTTGGCAAATGCCTCAAAACCGACGAAGGGACGATGTGCCCTAGTTACATGGCCACACGCGAAGAAAAGCATTCTACGCGCGGCCGGGCCCATCTGCTTCATGAAATGATGCGCGGCGAAGTCATTCGCGAGGGATGGAAAAGTGAGGCGGTCAAAGAATCTCTGGATTTATGCCTTTCCTGCAAGGCTTGTAAAACCGAATGTCCCGTCAATGTGGACATGTCGACTTATAAAGCCGAATTTCTTTCTCATTATTATCAAGGTAAAATCCGCCCGTTGAAAGATTATGCTTTCGGTTATTTGGATTTGTGGCTCAAGGCCGCTTCAACCTTTCCATTTTTTGCCAATTTTTTCACGCAAACTCCGGGAATTTCTTCGGTCATTAAAAAAATGCTGGGAATTGCTGCGCCGAGAAAGATTCCGGCCTTGGCGAGTCAAACCTTCCGGAGCTGGTTTCACCAGCGTGAAATTAAAAATCAGGAGAAGCCGCATATTCTTTTATGGCCGGATACTTTCAATAATTATTTCTATCCGGAAGTTTTGCAGGACGCAGTGCACGTTTTGGAAAATATGGATTTTCAGGTTTTAATTCCGCAGGCCTCTCTATGCTGCGGCCGCCCTCTTTATGATTACGGAATGCTGGACCGGGCAGAGTCTCTGCTTCAAAAAACCATGGCCGTGTTAAAACCTCATCTTGAGGAGGGGACGCCCATCGTCGGTTTAGAGCCCAGCTGTGTCAGTGTTTTTCGTGATGAACTTATTAATCTATATCCCGATTCGGAAGATGCGAAAGCGTTGAAGCATCAAACATATCTTTTCAGCGAATTTGTGGAAAGATATTCATCCCGTCTTAAAATCAATCGGTTAAACCGGCCGGCTTTGGTCCAGATGCATTGTCATCATCGTTCTGTTCTCGGCATGGATGATGAACGAAGCGTGCTTTCACGCCTTGGACTTGAATATCAAATGCTGGATTCGGGATGCTGCGGCATGGCTGGGGCATTTGGTTTTGATGAGGGACATTATCCAATCTCTGTAAAACTGGCAGAAAGAAAAATTCTACCGGCCCTTCAAGCAGCTCCGGCAAATGCCTATGTTCTGGCGGATGGATTCAGCTGCCGCGAACAGATACAGCAGCTTTCGAAGAAAAGGGTTTACCATCTGGCTCAAATCCTTGAACGGGCCTTGAAAAGTTAATATGAATATCAAAGCAAAACTTTCCGAAATCTTTGGCTTAGATTTAAGGTCCCTGGCGCTTTTCCGAATTACCCTTTCAATTCTCATTATTCTCGATCTCATCGTACGTGCGATTTACTTGCGGGCCCACTATACGGATTTTGGACTTTTCCCTAGAGTTTCATTGATTGGACAAAGTCCCAACGGAATCTCTCTTCATATCATGAGCGGAAGGGTGGAATGGCAGGCATTCCTTTTTATTTTGGCCGGAATTTTTGCCTTGATGCTTCTCGCCGGATACCGTACCTGGCTTGCGACTTTTTTTTCCTGGTTTCTTATGGTTTCCCTGCACAATCGAAATATCCGGGTGCTTCAAGGCGGAGATGTTTTATTTCATCTACTCCTTTTCTGGAGTCTTTTCTTGCCGCTTGGTGCGCGATGTTCGGTCGATCGAGTCTTAGCATCTTCCCAAGAAAAAGAGGCTGGAAATAATCAAAAATATTTTTCTTCGGCGGGAACTTTTGGGCTTTTTGCGCAAATTGCCATGATGTATTTTTTCGCTGTGGCCCAGAAGCTGACTCCAAGTGCGTATTCCATTTGGTGGAAAGAAGGGACCGCAGTCCGTTATGCCCTCAGCCTCGATCAGTTTACGACTCCGATTGGCCATGCCCTTTGGCATTTTCCAGGATTGTTAAAACTTTTCAATTATCTCACACTTTTGATTGAAGGCCTCGGCCCTTTTCTTCTTTTTTCGCCCTTTTGGAACGGTCCCATTCGATTGATCGGAATAATCCTTTTCATCCTATTGCAGCAGGGATTCAACGCTTGTTTGATGTTAGGACCATTTCCATGGGTAAGCACAGTCTCCATGCTCGCCCTATTACCCGCTGAATTTTGGGACCGGCTGGCCTTAAACAGGCGTTTAATGGGATGGTATCAAACCTTATCGCATAAGTTGAGCCAGCAAATTTACCGGATTTCTCAAAATCAATGGATTCGGAAAAATATACTCGAAGTTTATCCTCCCAGCCTGACAGAGCTTAAAGCTTCCAAGCTGGGGAGTGTGTTTGCTCTTGTCTGTGTGGTTTATATTTTGTTTTGGAATTTGGGAAATGTAAGTCAATATAAAATTCCTCGCCGTTGGCAGTGGTTTGGAATTGCGCTGGGAATTGATCAAAGATGGAAAATGTTTAGTCCTCCGCATCGAGATCATGGATGGTATGTGATTCCTGGAACATTAAAAAATGGAAAGCAGGTTGATTTGTTCCGGAATGGGGCGCCTGTCAGCTGGCAGAAACCGGAAAATATAGCGGCCATGTATCCCACTGAGCGCTGGCGTAAATACATGTCGAATTTATGGGCATCGAAAGGATATCGTCTTGATTTCGGAAAGTATTTATGCCGTGACTGGAATAGCCGGCATTCGGGCGAAGAACAGCTGGATCGTTTTAATATCTATTTTATGAAAGAAACCACACGAAAAAATTTTACCTTCACAAAACCCGAAAAAGTACTTCTCTGGAATCACTATTGTTTCGAAGTTCCTTCTTGGACCAAGCCGGTGAGTCGGGATGCCGGCAAAAAGCCCGCCGTTTTTCCTCTGGCAGATGGCCGGAAGGAATGATAAAATTCTTTTCCCTTTGAATCTTGAAAACTTCTAGGCCTGCGCCAATGCGCAGGCACTATACATATCGAGCGTTAATGATACGCTCGTATATTTTAGGGCGATTATCCCTTCGCCTATGCTCAGGGATTACGCCGGAAATTTTGATAATTTCTCGGGCGATTAGCTCAGCTGGTTAGAGCACACGCTTCACATGCGTGGGGTCTCAGGTTCAAGTCCTGAATCGCCCAGGCTTCTTTATGCTAATAAAAAAATTGATATTTGTTGCCGTCACGTTTTTTTTGATGATTTTTTGTTTCGAAGTTTTTTCTTTTATTTCCTTAGCAGTTCTCAAAAAAAGCGTTAACCCTGCGGGGCTGCTGCAAAAGGAAAGAACAAGGATTGTTTCTTCTAAGCCTTTGAATCCGCGCGATATTCTCGTGCCTAGCTGGATGCGCCGCGATGTTCTTCATCCCTACATAGGATTTGTCCTTGGGCCTCCAACTCCTCAGGATGACTTAGGATTCCAAAATAGCATTTCGCTCCTTCAGAAGAAAAGTCCTGATAAGTATATTGTCTTAATCACAGGAGGATCCGTGGCTAATCATCTCCATCGGTATGGATCCAAGGCTTTGGAAGCAGAGCTCAGAAAAATCTCCAGTATTAAAGACAGAAAAATCATTTTTTTGCGTGCTGCCATAGGCGGGTTTAAACAGCCGCAGCAGCTTATGACATTGAATTATCTGCTTCAGCTTGGTGCGGAATTTGATTTGGTGATTAACCTTGATGGATTTAATGAAGTTGCGTTGGGTAAGTCTGAAAATATACCTACCAATGTGTTTCTACTTTATCCCCGCAGATGGTTTACACGCATTGCTCAAATTAAATTGCCCAAACTCAAAATTTTAATGATGACCGCTAAACTGCTTGTGAAAACAAGATTTGATCTTGCGAAAATATCTTCCTTGCCTTTAATTCGATCGAGCTCGGTCTGTAATCTAATTTGGGCAGCGGGTGATCACTTTTTGCAGGACATGACAGGTAAAACCGAAAAAGCTATACGCGGGTACAGGCCAAATTACTTTGATTTAACTTATGAAATTACTGGTCCTTCCGTAAAATTTTCAAACAATACTGCAATCTTTGATTATATGGCCCAGTCATGGGCCCGGAGTTCGCTTTTGATGGCTCAAATCGCCTCCGCTAATAATATCCGGTACTTTCATTTTTTACAGCCCAATCAATATTTTGCGGATTCTAAAGTCCTTACACCGCATGAAAGAAAAATTGCTTATTCTGACAATCATCTCTATCGCGAGGGAGTTGTCATGGGATATCCTTTGTTGAAAGAAAAAGGCGAGCAATGGCTAAAATCAGAAAATTTTTATGATCTTACCATGCTTTTTTCCAAGGAATCCGGGGATATCTATGTGGACATGTGCTGTCACTATAATTTGCGCGGCTATGAAATCTTGGGAAGAGAAATGGGGAGGATTATCCGGAACAATGAGGCAGCAGCTTAATTAAAGCGTACGTGACCAATACTGTAAAATTTGTCTTCATTGGCGCCTTGGGCCAAAATGCGGTTAAATTCACGGCCTGCGATTGAAGACGGCAAGGCTAACCGGCGGGTTGCCAGGCCGCATTTCGGCAAATGCTTCTCGGCCACAGGAACCGTCATATTTCCTACCAGCACATTATTGCGGTAAAAGCTTAGCTTAAAACTGTCATTACAGTCTGCTGAAATTTCCATTTCGGACGCTTTAAACATACGACGGCTTTTGAGAAGCACAGGCTGACTTGGCGGCCAAAAAATCAAATTTCCCCATGAGGACCAAGGTGCCCCTTCAGGGCGGGGATTGTGAAACCGTTCCAGATCATATTCTTTTAGATCAGAAACCTGATAAACTTTTTGCCGATGGATCTTGACCACCTCTTCCCAGCCGTAATTCAATAAAAAAACCGCCAATAATATTCCTGCGCCAATCGCAATTCTTATGCGCATTTTACGCATTTGAGGCAGAAAAATGAAAAAAGCGGCATAAATTAAGGAAAGGCAGGGAATGAGATAGCGCCCCTCCATGCCAACGAAATAGGAGCCCGCCAAAGTAAAAATGGGTATTGAAACAAGTAATATCAATTTCCCGAACCAAGGGCTTCTTTTTCCAGGAATGAAAAAAGCAAACAGCAGAGAAAACAACATTAAAAAGTGAATCCACTTAAAAATAGGCGTGAGCTCTTGAAAACCGAATGAATTTCTGAGGACGGGAAAAAAAGGCCCTGCCCAAAATGCTTTTAAGAGAACAAAATTTTCAAGCAAGCCCGCGGGGTGGGCGCGAATGCATTCCCATCCTTTTTTAAAGAAATAATTTTGATCGAAAAAAGGACGTTCCGTGAGAAATATTCCATTTTCGGGGTAGCGCGAAAAAGCCGGGTGTTGAATGAAAACCGGACCGTAAGCTTTGCTGGTTGAGACAAGCCGCTGGGGCTTGCATTGTTGGATAAAAAAATTGGTTCCGGCATTGGGCGCAAAGCTTTTGACCACACCTTTTGAAATATAAGAATTTTCAGCGGCTAAAAGGAGTAAAATGATTAAAAATCCGAACAAAAATTTACTCAAAGCCGGCAGACTATTTTTCGAAAAGTTTTGGTCCCATAAAAGATAAAAACTAAAAGGTACTACAATGATCCCTAAATTAGGCCTTACCCCGGTTGCCAAAGCCAGCATCATTCCCGACAGCCAAAGGTGTTTTTTGTCATTTTGTAAGATTAGATACGCTGCTAGGGTAAGGAAGGGAATGGCAAAGTTTTCAGAAAGAATGACACTGTTATAATAAAAAATTGGAAAGGAGAAGGCATAGCAAAAAGTTCCCCAAAAGGCCAGGCGCCGGCTGCCGGCAGTTTCAAAAATGATCCGGTAGACCCATCCTGCAGCGCAAGTTGAAAGAAAGGCAAAAAGAATAAGGGTTGCCGGGAGCCTTTCGCCGAATAGCCGGAAAAAGGCTAAAACTTTAAAAAGAACAAAAATAAGAAAATGCGTCAATGGAGGATGAAGGACCCACTGCTTGGGGGAAAAAATATCGCCACGGTATAGGCTGTTTGCCCTTTCCCAATATCCACTCATGTCAGCAAAAAGATGATGTTCATATCCTGACAGCGACAGGATATACAGCACCTTTGCAGCAAAAGAAATCAGAAGCAAAAGCCAAATGCTCCGAGCCTTCAAAATAACCCTCCTGGATTTGTAAGGTTATCGGCCTCGCATCCTATTTTCTTGCCTTTAGTTACCAAAATGTCACGCCGATAATTAAAGGCAGAATTAAACCTTAACCTAAGGAGAAAATCACAATGAAAAAGTGTCTTTTCTGTAAGGTGGCGGCGCTCGTAACCTCCATCGGTGCCATGAATTGGGGATTAGTGACGATTTTTAATTTCAATTTGGTGACCCGGATTTTCGGAGATATGACGACCGGAGCTCGAATTATTTACGGTCTGATTGCCGGTATGGGTGTCATCGTGTTTGTGGGTGTGTTTAGAAAATGTCCGCTTTGCCAGAAATAGAACATTAGAAATAGTTTTTTTGAAGTATGGTTTGACCAGGAACGGAAAAAAATATGAAACGAGAGTCCATGGTGCTGTTTGTCGCCCTTGCAAGCGGAATCGCAGCCTTTGGCATGATTTTTAATTTTTTAAAAGAAGCCAAAAGGCCCGCGAGTTCTTACATCATGACTCTCAAGGACGTTAAAAAAGGGCAAATCATCAAAAAAGAAGATTTGGGAATGTCCGACCCCTTAAAAAATATTCCCGCACAAGCTTACTATACACAAGCAAGTGACGTTATCGACAAGACTGCGCTTGATGACATTGCGAAAGGAAAGTTGATTGCCCGTTCCATGGTTAAAGCAATCGAAAAGCCTGCAACTCCAGCTCCTTTGCCGGAACAAAAGCGGGTGAAAAAACAACCGCGGACAATTCCAGTTCCCGCATCGATGAGGGCGATAACGCTTACTATTCAAGAACTGCAAAATCCTCCTGCCTCTATTGAGCCGGGGAACCATGTGGATATTTTAAGTACCATTGGCCGAAATGAAGTCAAAACGATTTTGAATTCAGTACTGATTGTTGGGGTTGCCAGGTCCGAAAATGATAACATCGAATCAGTGACATTTGCCTTAACGCCGGAAGAAGTGGAAAAATTGCTGTCCTTTTCCAAGTCCGGAAGAATGCGTCTTATCCTTAGCAGCTCTGGAGGAAATGACGCATCCGCTGTGGATTTTGTCGAAATCATACGCGGCGTTCAAAGGGAAAAGAAAATTACGTGATGTTTAAAAAAAATCTTATCCTTCTTTCGATGTTTTTATTGGCCATGGCGCCTTCAAAGGCGGTTTTTCCTCAGGATCCGGCACTTCCTGAAAATAACGCTGACATCAAAGAGATTCGCCAGCTTAAGTGGCCTCAGCCTGAAGATAAAACGGAAACGCTGACTATTTTTAGATCGACTTCTCAAATTCTCCGGTTTGATCGTCCCTTGAAGCGGGTTGCAGTTTCCAATTCCAGTGTTTGTAATCTTACAACCCTTGGATCGCAGGAGATCCTGCTTTATTGTCCGAGAACGGGCAAAATTGATTTAATCGTGTGGGATTCTTCGCTGCAAACAGCGGTTTATTATATTCAATCGGTCATCGATTATCCCAAGCTTGAAGAAATACTTCGTCATATTGATCCCAAAGCCAATATTAAGGTGATCCCTTATGAAGGAACGGTTGCCGTTTATGGTTCTTCGGAGACGGCAGAAAAAGTAAAACAAATTGCCGACGCAACCAAAGCCTTTAACAATAGAGCCATTTCTTATGTCAAAATTGATAAGCCCAAACAAATTCTTTTAGAAGTTCGATTTGCGGAAATTGACCGCCGGGCAAGCCGGACTTTTGGCTTCGATGGAGAAACCATTTCCCGTTTTATCGTGACACGCAGTTTTACGGGTGAAGCCCATTCGGGAACAACCGTGGACGCGGACAATGCCTTTACTCCGCGTGGAGGTGCAGCAGCCATCAGACAATTGGTTGGTCCGGATCCGGCGAAAGCGAATGCCTATTTTAGTTATGTGAACCGGTCCGCTTTGATCCAGGGCAATTTGAAGTGGCTTGTCACAAAAAACATTTTGAAATTAATTGCCCGGCCCAATTTGATTGCCTTGGATGGCCAGTTGGCAAATTTCGTGGTTGGAGGGGAAACCCCTTTTATTACTTCTACCGTGACATCAGCCAACGTAACTTTTAAAGAATTTGGAACCAAACTTAGCTTTACTCCGAATGTCGGAGATCATGGCGTCATTCGTTTGAGTATGAAAGTAGAATTGAGCGAACTCGATTTTTCAAGTACAGTCAGCCTGCAGGGCACAACAGTTCCCACCATTATTAAAACCAGCCATCAAACCATCGCTGAGCTTAAGGATAATCAAACCCTTGTCGTTGGAGGTTTGATTAATCAAAGAATCAATCGCGTGGAAAAAAAATTCCCAATCTTGGGAGACATTCCGGGTTTAGACCGTCTTTTCAAACGCCTTGAATTTAGCCGCAAGGACATAGAGCTTTTAATTGTTGTAACGCCGCATCTTATAGAACCGTTTGATAACCGTCAGAAAAAGGATTTGTATCCTCCCGAGGAAGTTGAAAAATCAACCGGTATTTATGTGCCGGCCTATCCGGACGATCATGCCGATCGGATGAATCGTCTCATGGTCCAGGAAGAGGATTATAATGATTTTGACGGATTCGAGTGGAAACGCGCCAAGGAATTAGAGAAGGAATTTGTCACGATTAAGTCGACCGAAAAAGCCGAACTTAAACGCAAGCAAACAGCTGAAGCTCAGAAGAAAAAAGCCGCTCAGTCGGCCAAGCAGCAGGAAGCCGCCGCACAGCGCCGGAAAAAAGCGATGGATCAAAAGCTGGAACAGGCCGCCACGGTTCCAATTGTGCCCGCCCACCCTTAAATCCAGGACCGAAACCATAAATGATGCTTGAAGAAAGCATCCGAAACGTGAATTCCGGTAAGCAAAGGATACCAATAAGTAAACATCGCCAAAATCAAAACTCCGTACACCATCACCGCAATACGTCCTGATTTTCCCGATTCCCAAATTCGTGTTGCCATAAGAGCAAGGCAAATGGCTGCAAATGGCATCGCGGTTTCAAAATAATGGAAAAATTTCACTCGTCCAATAAAAATCCACGGGACCCATTGAGAAAAAAAAGCGGCGAGTAAAAAGCCATAAAGGAATAACCGCTTACGCCAAAAACTCCAGGCGGTATAAATTATCGCCAAGGGAATCATCCAGTACACGGCTGGGTTTCCAATGCAGAGAATTCCCTGGATCCCGCCTCCGATGAGGGGGTGGAAATAATACCAAATAGGACGGACCATCAGCGGCCATGACCACCAGGCGGACCCGTAGTGATGAGGTTTTTTTAAATTCCAATGGCCCATAAACATTTGCGTTTGAAGGTCCCATATGTCTTTCCAGGTTCTGTCTTTGATCAGGGGAATGATTAAGTGAATGCCAAAATAAATTACGAGGGGAATAAGCGTAAAATAAATCAATAGATCAGAAATAGTCCTGCGCCAGTTCTGCCCTTCTTGATGATTAATTTTTATAATAAAAGGAAGCAGGAGCGCGGGAGCCGTGAAGGCAAAAATACGTGTCGCGTAAGACAGGCCGAGAAATATTCCTGACAAAAGAAAGTATTTTTTTTTATCTGGTCCCGGATGATCTTTCAAAACAAGGCAGAGAAGCGAAAGCAGCATGAAGAGTTCCATGGGAGTATTGAGCAGGGCCATCCGTGATAGGGTAAGAAGGCTGCAGTCAAAAGCATAAAAGAATGCAGCCAGGGCGGCAGTCAAATGAGAACGAGTCAATTTTTGAGTGATGACATACAGAATAACAATCAAACTTAACCCGGACATAAGAGGAAAGAATCGCCAGGCGAAGGAGTTATCACCAAAAAAAACAATTCCAAGTCCGATTAAAGCTTTTCCAAGAGGCGGGTGAAGATAATCAAAATAGCCCGATAGGGAAATCAATTCGCGCGCGGAACGCACATGATACACTTCGTCAAAATAGGGATCGGGAGGAAAAGACAAACGCCAGCTGTAAACGGCTGTCATGGCGAGAATGATTAAGCTGAGTAAGAAATTTTTTTTTGAGTCGTGTATTTTCAAGAAGACAGATTAAATTATGGCCATGGTGATGGCGAAGGAGAGGCGCAATTAGGAAAGCCACAAGTTGGGTACATGGTACAGCAGCCTGTGGCAAATTCGCCTGCACCGGTGTAAGGTCCGCAGCAATCATAAAAATGAAATCCGCCCGCAAAACGCATGCATTCAGGAGGATCTTCGGGTAATGATGTATATCCTGGAACATACGAATAGCATGTCACAGGAGCAGCATATTGACCGCAGCATTCGTTTGTATCATTGATGCCGTCGCGTCCTCCCGCTGATTTTGTACAATCCGCCACGCAGCCATTAGGAGAAGGTTGTTCAAAACAGTCAGGACATGGACCTCCCGTTCCTCCCGTACTTCCTGAAGTAGTCTCAGAAGTGGTTGAATCACCTGTGCTTGAGGTTGTGCTTCCTGTGCTTGAAGTTGTGCTTCCTGTACTCGAAGTGGTACTACCCGTATCTGTATCCGTGTCAGTCGAAGTACCAGTGCTTGAAGTTGTGCTTCCTGTACTTGAAGTTGTGCTTTCTGTGCTTGAAGTTGTGCTTCCTGTGCTTGAGGTTGTGCTTTCTGTGCTTGAAGTTGTGCTTCCTGTACTCGAAGTGGTACTACCCGTATCTGTATCCGTGTCGGTTGATGTATCCGTGTCGGTGTCGGTTGATGTATCCGTGTCAGTACCCGTTGTTGTAGTTGAATTGGACGTTGTCGTCGTTGTATCAGTAGAACAACCAGTCAGTTCTCCCTCGCGACAATCATTAAAACAATCATGAAGATAACAGTTGCAGCAGTTTTCGCCCAGAGCTCTGTCACAAATGAGATTATGATTGCACGGATCGCCGTCCGTATCGGTTGAAGTATCCGTGCCAGGACCTGTTGTTGTATCTGTATCGGTCGATGTATCCGTAGAAGTGTCCGTCGAAGTATCGGTTGACGTGTCGGTAGAAGTGTCCGTCGAAGTATCGGTTGACGTGTCGGTAGAAGTATCTGTCGAAGTATCAGTTGACGTGTCGGTAGAAGTATCTGTCGAAGTATCGGTTGACGTGTCGGTAGAAGTGTCCGTCGAAGTATCGGTTGACGTGTCGGTAGAAGTGTCCGTCGAAGTATCGGTTGACGTGTCAGTAGAAGTATCTGTCGATGTATCTGTTGACGTATCGGTAGAAGTGTCCGTCGAAGTATCGGTCGATGTATCCGTAGAAGTGTCCGTCGAAGTATCGGTTGACGTGTCGGTAGAAGTGTCCGTCGAGGTATCGGTTGATGTGTCAGTAGAAGTATCTGTCGAAGTATCGGTTGATGTGTCGGTAGAAGTGTCGGTCGAAGTATCGGTTGATGTGTCGGTAGAAGTGTCGGTCGAAGTATCCGTCGAGGTATCGGTTGATGTGTCAGTAGAAGTATCTGTCGAAGTATCGGTTGATGTGTCGGTAGAAGTGTCGGTCGAAGTATCCGTCGAGGTTGACGTATCGGTGGAAGTTGACGTATCCGTTGAAGTCGAAGTATCTGTCGAAGTTGAAGTATCCGTTGAGGTCGACGTATCAGTGGAGGTTGACGTATCCGTCGAAGTCGAAGTATCCGTTGAAGTATCGGTTGCCGTATCCGTATCGCATATTCCGCAATCTGCAGGACAATTGTCGCAATTTTCTTCTGGGATGTCGCAAATGCCGTTTCCGCATTGCGTACAGGCAGGAATTCCATCGACCGGTTTGCACTGATAACCGCTCGGACATCCGCAATCAACCGGACAAGAGGTGCAATTTTCTCCCGGGCCGCAGGTCCCATTTCCGCACTCACAAGTATTGACACAAAGGTCGTTTTGGCACTGCCAGCAGCCGGGCGGGAGCGAGGGGCAGGCGCAATCCGCCAGGCAAGTCGTACAATTTTCTCCCAAGTTGGGCTCGCATGTTCCGTTGCCGCAGTTGGGCACGCAGGCACATCCCGTACAAGTAGTGCCTACCGCGCAGCCGCAGTCTTGAGGACAATTACAGCAATTTTCACCTGCATCACAAACAGCATTTCCGCAATCGGGCGGACAAGGCCCGCAATCCTGCGGGCAAGTGTCGCAAGTTTCAGCCGGTGCACTACAAATTGAATCACCGCAATAAGGATCGCAGGAAAATGGACAAACTTGTTCATTTTCTCCAAGCTCTGGATTGCAGACCTCGTCACACCAGATGCGATCACATTCGCATTTACAGCAAACCGTACCGCTTTCTTCCCGGCAGTCATCATTGCAATAATAATGGCCTCTTTTCCCACCTTGAGCCTCACAGGCATCGATACACCATTGATGGACGATGTTTTCATCTTCGCGAGGATGCCATACTGGGCCGGTTAATCCGGGGTCAGCCGGAGTTGGAGCGGCGCCTCCCGCAAAGGGATTACAGCCTTCCGTTAATTCAGAGGAATCTTGGGGGAGTTGACAGCGGCACCAAGCCGGTTCTCCGGGCTCCACCATATAAAAAAATGGACAGCAAGCACCTGTCTCAGGATTTTTAAATTCACCCATGTTACATTTTTTCTGGCACTCAATTCCGGCCTCATAATGAGTGGTAGAAGTCAGAACAAATGCCTGAGGCGAAGTAAAACAGGTAGGGCAGGTTGTTTTTGCCATTGTCTGGGTAAATTTTTCGGATTCTGGAATAAGCCTCATAAGCGAAAGGGGGACTTGGGACAAAGTTCCTTCCAGCGTGATTTTTATAAAATTGCTGATGGTAGGATCTCGATCGACCGTTGTGTGGATAGAAAAATTTTCCGCAGCGATATTTTGGGCTTCCAGATTTTTTAGGGCGAGGGCTTTTGCGATTTCGATGATTTCGGAGTCTGATTTATCAATCGCGAGGCGGTAGGTGCCCGCACAAGCGGCATCCAAGGCGCGGCTTAAGCCCGACCAAACCATATAAAGACGGCCTGCATCGACGCCAAGCCCCGTGATTGCCAGAAGACTGATCACGGTCAATGCTAAAAGAATGGAAAATTGTCCGGAGCGATTTTTCATTTCCGCTATTTAGTCCTTTATTTATCGGCGCTCTTAAATAATAGTTGCCTGATAAATATGCTGTATCTCACCGACCGTTACATTCATCAGCTGTTCTATCGGCGTCAGCAGAGGAATGTCGTAATACAATTCTGCAATCGCAACGTTTTTCATTGTCTGCGGAACATTCTCGACATTATAGCGCGTTTCAAAACCTCCCGCGCCGCCTGCCATGGCCAGCTGCATAAACGTATTCGATCCCGAATCGGTTCCATAAAGACTCACAATGATATCACCTCGTGAGGAAAAATCTTTGAAATATTTTTGGGCAATGGCCGTCATTTGTGAGCGAACATCCTCTAGGCAGGCGAGGACGGTAGGATTAGCCGCGTTGTTCACATTCGCAGCCATAGCACAATCACGAAAGGCCGCTAAAGCGACTTCACGGCTCAAGCTGGAGGCTCGCTGCCAGCTGAAGAAAACTTGGGTAAATTCAAAGGCCCCAAAAAAGATGGCGAAAACAGCAGGGACCAGCAATGCTGCTTCCATAATGGACTGGCCCCGGGAAGACTTTTGTAACCGCCTAAAGAGACTCATTGCGTATCTCCTCAAAAGCCCGTATGTCGAAGGACCCTGAGTGATTACCGCTTAAAGAGAGCAAGACTCCGGTCATTTGAGTTAAGCGTAGAGGCATCACAATATCAATGCCCACTGTATTTCCATTCATTGTGACCGTAAGCTCTTCTTCTCCAAGTTCAACGCCCAGGTCTTCTGCCGTGCTTATAATTTCACTTTTAATTCTCTGAACTTTATCCTCAGCCTGCATGGGAATCATTTCTTTAACCATGCGGACGCCGCGATTTGCCGCGTACTGCAAAGATGCCCAAGTATACATAACTCGGCTGGCATCGAGAATAGTAAAAAGCATGACAATGAAAATAATTAGAGAGAAAACAAATTCGATAGAGCCCTGACCCTTATTTTGCAATAGTTTTCTCAGGGTCACTATCATGGCCATTCCTCCCAGGACAATTTGTCGCCGACGCGAATGCTGCGTTCGGGCCCCGTTTTGAATTCGAGGACCGAATGGGCGTTCCAAACAACGGGGGAAAACAGATTAGGCTTAAGATTTTTTAAAAGGAAAACCACTTCATTATGATGATTAAGAAAATAAACGTCGATGGCATATCTCATTCCAATCGTATGAACGCTCATGCAGGAAGTGATCCAGCAGGCCTCATCGTCGCCGATTGTCTTTGTTCCCAAAAGCCCCTTCATCCGTTTAAAAACGTTATTGCAGTATCGGATTTTCCTCGCGACCGCGGTCCCTTGCGTTTTATTAATCAACGGGGGCTGGGTTAGTAGCGGATACTGCACTTGGCGCCTCCTTATCGTCTTTGAGCATATTCATATTTTTAAGCCGATAAACGCTTGGTCCCAAAGCCATGGCAAAGATGGTGATAAAAATGAGCATCATAGGGAAAACCAGTTTGACCGGAATTTGATGGGCCTTTTCCCGGAGCCGCTGCCGGTATTTGTCGCGCAGCTGATAAGAATGGATCCTCAATACATTTGAAAGGCTTGCCCCTAATTGTTCGGATTCAACAATGGCGCTCAAGATGACCACCAAATCGGGAGATTCGCAGCGTCTTGAAAGGCGGTCACAAGCTTGAGAAAGCGGAATGCCGCCTAAATATTCATGATGCATAATTTGAAATTCCTGCACGAGGGGATTTGATTTTTCCAATTCGTCCAAGACTCGAGGCAGCGCGGCCGTAAAATTTAATCCAGCTTCCAGCGAAACAACCATGAGATCAAAAAGCTGGGGAAGGACTTTCGAAATTTCTCTTTGACGGTTTTCAAAACGGATTCGAAGATAAAAATTAGCGAAGAAAAAAAGTGCACAGCCGAGTACGAAGTTTCGAATGGCGAATTGAAGGGAGAAATTTCCTAGAACCGCAATGTAAAAGGTGACCGACAGAGGAATCAGGTAACAAAGCCGGATAATCCATTGAAAAGTCTTAATGGCTTTCCGGGAACGGATTCCCGTCAGGTAGAGTTTACGGATAGCTTTACTCCCGTAAGATTGATCCAAAGAAATCAAATTTCCATGATTGGATTCCGCAGGGCGTGTTCCGTCAAAACTAAAAGGAAAGTTGAGGCCGGCCGGAACACTGGCAACGCGTTGTGAAACAAGCGATTTGAGTTGCTGCTGGCGGAGAAAATACCAGCATACGCTCATCGCTGAAATTGAAAAAAGTAAAGCCGACAACGCAATCATGGTTCCTCTCCTTCACGGTTTGATCAAAACGATACGGCGCATCCACATAAATGCCACAATTTGAATCATAAAACTTGCCGTGAGCAAAGTGACTCCTAAGCTCGATGCGGCAAATTCAAAAAGTAAGGCCCTGTCAATGAAATACCAAACGACCGCAAAAACAAATGGCAGTGCGCACAATACCCACATACTGAAGACACCCTGAGAGCTGAGTACTTTGATTTCCCGCTCTAGCGCGAAGCGGTCACGTATAGTTTTTTCAAGATTTTCCAAAAGCTCGCTTAAATTTCCTCCCAATTCTTGATGCGTAATGATGGCAGTGGTCAGGATTTTTAATTCGGGTGTCTTGATGCGGTGGTAAAGATTTCTAAATGCGCCCTCAATGGGCATTCCAAGTCTTATTTCTGCGCTTACGGTTTTAAATTCGGTGCAAAGGGGATGAGGAGCGGTATTGGCCACCGATTCGATGGCAGCTTCAAGGGAATGCCCCACTTTTAGAGACCCCGCCAGAATCGATGTGGCATCCGCAAGGTATTCAGAAAACAAGGCCAGATATTGATTATTTTTTCGCTTCAAGTACAGAAAGGGGAAGTAGATAAAGAGCGCAGCCAGAGGAACCGAACTGCTATGAGGAAGAAAAAGATTGGCGATAAAAAAC
>JACPXL010000051.1 GCA_016196555.1 Candidatus Omnitrophota bacterium
ACGACCAACGTCCGCACCGAAATCATGAACCGGTCCGGCAATTCGAGTTATCCCTCGGATACGACTTTGGGAATACCGGACGGAATCATCAACACCACGGAACTTTCCCGCACGCAGGATAAAGTGGGCCGTATCGGGGAGGGAATTTCACTGCGTTATACGGGTATTCCTAAGACTGCGCTTTACAATGATTTTGAATTTGAACAGATGCGCAATTGGCTGAGCGAAGACCGCAGCAGTCAAGCCGGTCAGTCGGCGCCTAATGCCAATGAAATTTTCGGACGTGAAACAATTACTTATGTAAGCCGCGGCATCTGGACTCTCGGCGGACAATGGGTGCCGGCGCATTGGGCAAATCTAACAGCCCATTTCCGGCTGAGTCGCAATAACAGTGATTATGAGGATAAAAGAGAAACGCAGCCCGGTGCGACGGCGGCCAAGTCGGCTTTTTTCGATGCGTTAAATATTCAAACCGAAGAAATGGCCACGCATCTTACATTTAAACCCACTCGCTGGTTCCGGCCTTCGATCCGGTATCATTATCAAATTCGAAATTATATGGCCAGGACCGAAAATTTAGCCGGTGTTGACACACAGATGAATTCTCATATTTTTGTATTTGGCGCCTCACTTCAGCCGGTTAAGGATTTACTGATTGTCACGGGAGTTTCCCCCCAATATGCGTGGGTCCAAACGCCTGCGCGTTACGCCACCGACGGCAACACGCCGCGGTTCCAAGCCAATCTTTTGACATGGTTTATGAACTTCAATTATCATTTGACCCAGTCTGTAAGTTTGATCAACAATCTGGAATATTCTGTGGCCAATAACTTCAATGATTTCACGGCATCGGGACTTCCGCTCGGAGCCGCGTATCATCAACTTAACCTTTATACAGGAATCAACTGGGATATCACAAAGCGAGTCAGCATTGAATTGCGGCATGCCTTTTACCGTTATGCGGCCAATGAGCAGGTAGATTCGGGTAGTTATCATGCAAATCAAATCGGCATCAGGACAAAATTAAACTGGGCTTAAAAAGGGGGGAGGATTCATGCGGTTTTTGAAAATATCTTTATTCGGTCTTTTTCTTTTCGTGGTTTTTGGTTTTTTTCTTTGGGCTGAAAATCCCCCGGCCGGCAAACCGTCTGCGGAACTCATAACCCAGGGGCGCGGACTATTTAATCAAAAGGAAGGCCTCAAGGTAAAATTTGCCTGTATCCTTTGCCATAAACAGGAAAAGGCGATCGCGAAATCCGAGCTTAAGAAAATCGGTGATAATCTGCCGGCGATTATCAATCAATACATCACTGAAAAATCCAAAGGCCAGGCCATTTCCGAAGACAGCCAAGAGATGAAGGCGCTTATGGCTTATATCCGGTACGAGCACAGCAAATAAGCCCTTGTCCAGAATTTTCCCCGCCCTTTAGACAAGTGACCTTAGTCACAGCCTTTTTCTATTCCCTTCGCTATCCTATAATTGAAAGCGGGAAAGTCTGTTATAGGAGGTCGGCCATGAAAAAAGTAATCCTTGTTCTAACACTGCTTACTCTAGCCCTTTTGTTCATAGCCCAAGCTTATCGAAGGACCACGGCGGATGTGTACCAGGAAAGTTATAGGGCTGACATGAGACGTCAAACGGGGATGAGTGCGGCTGAAGTGCGGGCTGAGGAATATCGGAGTCGTTACGAGATATGCGATAAACATCACAATTGCACCGATGTAACGGCCGGTTCGGCGGAAGAGGCAGTAAAACCATTTCTCAGTATTCCCGTCTGGTTATGAGAGGTAAGGAGACTTTGTTATGGAAAACAAAATGAAGATAAAGAAAGCCGGATTGCCGAAAGATGCCCATGTTTTGGTGATGACGGTCGTGGATGCCTTTATGCCGCCTGCCGGTAATTATTCCGAAATGTCCCTGCCCGAATCAACCGTCACTTATATTGAAACCACGCGGAAACAGGCCCAAGCTCACATTGAGAAGCGATTAGCACAAGCAAGAAAGACAGCGGACAAGGCCGCCAAAAATCTGCGTGCTTTTTTTCAAGAATGGACAATTAATTCTGACGCTTGTGTGGATTCTCCTTCTTGGGGAATTGTAAAAAAGGGAGAAGAATGGAAGCCGGATTTGATTGTGGTCGGATCGTTCTCATTCACTCAAAATGCTCAGTCCGAATTGTCCGGAAGCATCGGACCACAAAACAGCCTCCAAGAATCATTCTTGGCATGGACGGGTCTTTGGATTCTCAGGCAGTTGTTCGCGCTGTCGCCGAGCGAATATGGCCGAAGGGGACATCGGTACACCTGGTTACTGCCTTTGATCAGAATATGTTGTCGGCTATTGCCTTTCAGCAGATGCCGGTCTCTAAAGAAATTAATGTGAAAGCCAAAGGTGAAGCGGCGTGGGTGCGGCAAATGACAGTTCCTTTTACCAAAAGATTGAAAGATGCGGGACTAAAAATTACAGAGGTACTTAAAGGAGGAAAACCCTGGAAGGTTTTAGTTGAAGAGGCGGAAAAATGGAAAGCGGATTGTGTTTTTATGGGAGCCCGTGGATTGGGAATGGTAGACCGTTTTTTGCTTGGAAGTGTTTCCAGCGCGGTCGCATCAAGGGCCCGTTGTTCTGTTGAGGTCGTCCGGTTGAAAAATAAAATGGAGTGTAAGGAATAATGTTGATCACAAAGGAGAGTGTGAAAATGGGGTTACCAACGAGACTTACCAAATTTCTCAAAAAGCATAAAGTGTATTATCAGGTACAGGTTCATCCTCAAACATTTACCGCAAGTGAAACCGCACAAGCGGAACATATTTCGGGCAGGAAACTGGCGAAAGTGGTTATGGTGAATGCCGAGGGGAGGGATGTTATGGTGGTTCTTCCTTCCAACCGAGTTGTCGATCTTTTTAAACTGAGCACTGCTTTGGGGACTCAAGATGTGAGAGTGGAATCAGAAAAGGAGTTTAAAGATTTATTTCCGGATTGTGAGGCGGGCGCCATGCCTCCGATTGGGAAAATCTACGGTATGCCGTGTTATGCAGACAAAAGTTTGAGCGAAGAGAAAGAACTTTACTTTAATGCGGGAAATCATTTAGAAACGATCGAAGTGAGCACGGCTGATTTTTTAAGGGTGTCAAAAGCCGTCATGGGTAATTATTCCGTCATCGCAAAGGAAAAGGCGGTTTAATTCTTGGGTAGATCATGAAATAAGGTGAGCCGTGAAGAAGAAAAAAATTAAAGAGGTTATGGATAAACTTCTGGCGGAAATCGAAGAAGAAGATATTGGGATTAGTCTTTTTTCGACTTTCTATCAAAATCAGGCTGACCTCTGTTTTTTTAAGGCCGAAGACCAGGAACGCGTTCTGAAGATCCTCAAGAAGCTTTCGGATGACAGCAAGAGGCACAAAGAGATACTTGAGAAAATCATCAACGTGCTGGGGGAAAAACTTTATGAAAAATGAGTTTTTGAAAACCTTATGGATGATGCGGTTTCAAAAAATGAGGAAAAATGAAGAAGAAGCCGCCTGGAAATACGCGGAAATCCTCAAGCAATGTTTGGAGGATTCTGGAAATGAAAAACTCATCATCGATTCTTTGCACCAGTTGATCCAGGAAGAACGAATGCATGAAAAGCTGGCGGAAGAACTTATTCAAATCGTTTATCGGAATCATCCTGAAGACGGAATTCTTTCTCTATAAAGACCGGCATCCGGAAAAAGTATGGAAAACCTAAAAACTGAGGAGCGAGGGACAAAGCTTAAAAATGAATGGCATCATTCGGTCGAAGAAGTCTGCCGGCATCTTAAATCCTCCATTTCTGAAGGTCTTTCCGAGGTCGAAGCAAAAAAACGACTGCAGGAAACAGGCTTTAACGAACTACCCGAAAAAAGGTCCGCTCCTGCCTGGAAAATATTTCTAAAACAATTTAACTCATTTATTGTCTGGATTCTTTTTGCCGCGGCCCTTATTTCCGGATTGCTGGCCGAATGGATTGATGTCATAGCGATTGGCGCGATTATTTTTCTCAATGCCATTCTCGGCTTTGTTCAGGAATATCACGCTGAAAAATCCATCGCGGCTTTGCGAAAACTTTCTACCCCCACTTCAAAAATCGTCCGTGACGGCAGGCTTCAGGTCATTCGGTCCAAAGAAATTGTTCCAGGGGACTTACTCCTTCTAGAACAAGGAGACCGTGTTCCTGTGGATGGCCGGGTCATCAAGTCTTATCTTTTACAAACGCAAGAGGCGGCACTGACCGGCGAATCCATGCCCGTGAGAAAACATACGGAATCTCTCCACGCTAAGCAGGTTTCTCTCGGAGATAGAGATAACATGGTTTTTATGGGGACTTCGGTTGCTTATGGAAAAGGCTATGCGTTAGCGACGGCAACGGGCTTAAAAACGGAATTAGGCAGTATTGCTTCACTCTTGGAAGCAAACATCCAGGAAAAAACACCTCTCGAACAAAAACTCGAAGAACTAGGGAACCGCCTGGTGTTTTTATTCCTTGGGGTTGTGACGTTTGTTTTTGTTTTGGGCATTTTTCGCGGCCATCACTTTCTTGATATGTTCATGGTTTCTTTGAGTCTTGCCGTGGCCGCGATTCCCGAAGGTTTACCCGCAGTCGTCACAATCGCCTTGGCTTTTGGCGTGAAAAAAATGGCAAAACGGAATGCCTTAATTCGCAGGCTTGCGTCTGTAGAAACACTTGGTTGCGCCACGGTGATTTGCACCGATAAAACAGGGACTTTGACCAAGAACGAAATGACGGTCAGAGATCTCTGGGTGAACCAGACATTGATCAAAGTGACCGGTTCAGGATATGAACCCTCCGGAGATTTTATTGCCTTGGAAAAAAATATTGATCCAAAAGAACATGACGCGCTGATGCTTGCATTGAAAATAGGAAGCCTGTGCAACGGGGCAAAACTTTCTCAAATCGACGGGGCATGGCAGATTGCCGGAGACCCGACAGAAGGGGCTTTATTGGTATTGGCTGAAAAAGCGGACTGTAAAAAAGAATGTCTCGAACAAGAAAACCCTTTACTGGAAGAGCTGCCCTTTGATTCGGAACGGAAAAGAATGAGCGTCCTCCGAAAGACACCGGAAGGGACTATGCTTTTTGTGAAAGGGGCCCCCGATATTATTTTGGAGCTTTCCGATAAAGTTTGGGTTTATGGAAAAGAAATGG
>JACPXL010000052.1 GCA_016196555.1 Candidatus Omnitrophota bacterium
GGCAATTCTTCAGTTCCAATTTCAATCAATAAGTTTGGCATAGGGAATTGTCATCCCCGAATGTTTTAATCGGGGATCAGGCATTTCGGATTCCCGCCAGAAACGTGCGGGAATGACATAATGAACGTTATTCCTTTCTGTCTTTTTTGTTTTTTCTCTTTAACAGCGGAAATCCCTGCTCTTCGCGCGATTTTAAATAACCCTGCGCGCAGGCCCGCGCCAAGGCACGCACGCGGCCGATATAACGCGGTCTTTCATTCACACTCACCGCGCCGCGGGCATCGAGCAAATTGAAATAATGGGAAGTTTTGAGGCAGGAATCATAAGCCGGCAGAACCAAACCTTCTTCCAGAAGTTTTTTGGCCTGAGCTTCATAATCTTCGAAGTGGCGTTTGAGCATTTCCGGATTAGAAGCTTCAAAATTAAATTTAGAAAATTCTTTCTCGCCTTGAAGATGAACGTCGCCGTAAGTCACGCCCGGTGTCCATTCAATATCGAAAAGGGACTCCTTTTTTTGAAGGAACATGGCAATACGCTCCAGGCCGTAAGTGATTTCGCAAGAAATCATTTCCAGATCGATACTGCCGCATTGCTGAAAATACGTAAACTGGGTCACTTCCTGGCTGTCGAGCCAGACTTCCCAGCCGAGTCCCCACGCGCCGAGCGTGGGCGATTCCCAATCGTCTTCCACAAAACGCACATCATGTTTCGTTGGATCAATGCCGACCGCGCGAAGGCTGTCGAGATAAAGTGCCTGCGAATTTTCGGGAGCGGGCTTCAGAATGACCTGATATTGATAATAATGCTGTGTCCGGTGGGGATTTTGTCCGTAACGGCCGTCCGTCGGGCGCCTGGAAGGTTCCACATAAGCAGCATTCCAGGGCTCGGGGCCGAGCGCACGCAAAAAAGTGTGGGGCGAAAAAGTTCCGGCACCCACTTCCAGATCATAAGGCTGCATGACGAGACAGCCTTTTTGGCCCCAGAAATTGTTTAATTTTTGTATTAACTCTTGGAACGTCAGTGACTTAGGCATAAAGTGCGGTTAGTGTAGCAAAAACCCGTAGGGTATTCAAGAAAGCAGGATGGCTCAAGACTTACCGTATGACGAAGCGATGTAGAATTTCAGCAATGAATGTTTGGTATTTCACCCCCAGTTTTTTGGCCTTTCGCTTGAGGTCTTTCAAATCTTGAGTGTTGATGCGCATATTCAGCACGGATTCTTTGCGGTATTTGGCAAGAGCTCTTCTGATTTCTTCATGTTCTTCTTCGGATGCAAGAACATATTCCCCACGAAGCAATGCTTCTTCAATTTCTCGTTCCCATTTTCTTAATTTCATTCTCTTCATTTTAAATCTCCTCTCTTATAAGATTTTGTGTACTTTCGACTTCGATAAAGGGTCTTAAGAAATATTTCTTCTTCAGTAATCACGCAAGGAACTACCCAAATATATTGTCTCGCCTCAAAAAAAATTATTTCTTGTCCGGAGATCGTAGGATGTTTCCTTCTCGCAATAAATTTTGTTTTAGATAATTCCTCGAAAGACATCCCACGCGTCTTTCGCAAACGCGCACTTTTCGATGTATTCCATCGCAATTTCCTTTCAAGGAGCTTCATGATATCACCATACAATTGTATATACAATTATTTTTTCTATTTTTTAGAATAAAAACCCCCGCCGGCCAAAAGACCGGCGGGGGCTATGCTGTCGAACCTCGATTTTGTTTCCGGTTGGTTTAAACCGAAAGTTGATTCTTGATTTTCTCGAATTTCGCTTCGCCGATACCTTGAACGTTTACGATATCGCCGACTTGCGCAAACGGTCCGTGTTCATTGCGGTATTGCAAAATGCGCTCCGCAATCACCGGTCCAATACCGCGCACGGTTTGAAGCTCTTCGAGATTGGCTTTATTCACATTCACCATTTTCTCGGCCTGAGCTGCCGTGTTCTGCGGCTCTGCCTTAGGCGCTGCATAAAGCCCTTTTCCCGGGACGCAAGAGAGGCTTGCCGCAATCATCAAAAGCACAAGCACCGCCTTGCCTATCCGGCTGGGGTTAAGGATCTCTGTCATATCATTCACCTCCTTTAGGGATGATGAGGGAAATTATCAAAAATATTAACTATTGTCAATATTTTTTTAACTTTATTTAAACTACAAACACTGTCAATTTATTGCAATTACATCATATTTGGATTGACGAAATTGATTTGGGGGATAAAATAGGTCCTCGATGCTGAAAAACCTCGGG
Organism: Candidatus Omnitrophota bacterium; assembly: GCA_016196555.1. Classification (GTDB taxonomy): domain Bacteria; phylum Omnitrophota; class Omnitrophia; order Omnitrophales; family Aquincolibacteriaceae; genus JACPXK01. The sequence goes on from JACPXL010000052.1 coordinate 2,249, forward strand.
CAAAGAATCCGTACACTCCGCAAGACCAAGAGAATCACCTTGATCGACATCTCCAAAAAGACCGGAATTGCGCAGGCCACCCTTTCGCGCATTGAAACCGGCTCGATGATGGGGACCGTCGAAAGCCATGAAAAAATCGCCGAGGTCCTCGGAATCGGACTTTCGGAGCTTTATTCCGGAGTTGACCGGCGTTATGACGAAATTGCCCACAGCCGTCCCGAAGAACGGAAAGCCACTCCCCATTCAAAAAATGTGGAAATTCAGCTTTTGACGCAGGAAAGTTCTAAAAAGAAAATCACGCCGCTTCTTTTGACGCTTCATGCTGCCGGTGCGACTCAAAACGAACACCAGGAACGCGGTGTGGAAAAATTCGTCTATGTTTTAGACGGCGAGGTGAAGGTAAAAGTGGACAAGGAAGAATTTCATCTTAAGCCGGGCGAAACACTTTACTTTGATGCTTCGCTGAATCATCAAATCACAAATGAAAAACAAAAGACAGCGCGCCTTCTCGTAGCTGTCTCTCCCTCCAAAATTTAAATTTTCGTTTCCTGATTCAGCCAATTCAAATATTTTTGACTGCCGCGGACAATGGGAAGGGCAATAATTTCCGGAACGCTGTAGGAATGATTTTCGCGAAGGACTTTTTCCAGTTTGTTGAATAAGGCACTGCGGGTTTTAATCAAAAGCAGGACCTCGCCGGCTTTTTGTTTTTTCCCTTTCCACCAATAATGGGATTCCACTTTGGCAGAAATATTAATGCAGGCGGCGAGTTTTTTTTTAAGGAGTAGAGAGGAAAGCCGGCGTGCTTCTTTTAACGAGGGTGCGCTGGAAAAGACCAGAAGATGCGAAGCCACTCTTAACGCGGTTTGGTAAGGCTGGACCGAAAACCGGTATCACCATTGCCCAGGATCACATGACCTTCGCGGGCAAGCCAGCCCAGGCTCATAAGAAGCAGCTCGCGCGGTTTGCCGATTCCGCGCACCAATTGATCGAGCGTTGCACTTCCATTGTGGTCCAGATAATGCCAAATATCGCCAGCTGCAATGCCGATTTCCGTAATCATGGGGTCTCCTTCAAATGATGATGGCTGCCAGAAATGATGATTAATGATAATCCATCAAATCGTGTCTGTCTAGAGGTTTGGCTTTAAAACCTTTTTGAGGAACATTCCTGTATACGATTCCTTTTTTTGGGCGATTTCCTCGGGACTGCCCTCGGCCACAATACGCCCTCCGCCCGCTCCGCCTTCCGGTCCCAAATCAATAATGTAATCCGCGGTTTTAATCACATCCAGATTGTGTTCCACCACTAAAATGGTATTGCCTTGATCGCGCAGCCGGAAAAGGGCCGTCAGTAAATTTTCGATGTCCGCAAAATGCAGGCCCGTCGTGGGTTCGTCAAGAATGTAAAGGGTTCGCCCGCTTGCTTTTTTACTTAACTCGGCGGCAAGTTTAATGCGCTGCGCTTCGCCGCCCGAAAGTGTGGTGGAAGGCTGGCCTAATTTCAAATAACCGAGCCCGATCGTTTTGAGAAGGATCAATCTTTCCTGAATCGCGGAAAAATTGGAAAAGAAATCAATCGCTTCCGCGACCGGCAAATCAAGAATTTCTGAAATATTTTTCCCCTGATAACGGACTTCCAGCGTTTGTTCATTGTAACGCCGGCCGCGGCAGTTTTCGCAAAGCACGTAAATGTCCGGCATAAAACTCATCTCGAGCCGCTCATAACCTTCGCCGCGGCAATTTTCGCAACGTCCACCTTTTAAATTAAAACTAAAACGCGACGCGGTGTAGCGGCGCATTTTGAAATCTGTGTACGTGGCCGGATTGGAGCGCGGAGTGCGCCCGATCGGCGATTGATCGATTTCGATAATTTTATCGATTTTTTCCGCACCCGTAATTTTCTCGAATTTTCCGACGCGATAATCCGTTTTCCAAACCCGGTTGTGAAGCTCTTTGTAAAGTGTGTCGTGAACAAGCGTGCTTTTGCCGGAACCGGAAACACCGGTAACGCAGACAAAAAGCCCGAGAGGAATTTTGACGTCAATTTTTTTGAGATTGTGCTCGCTGCATCCCTTAAGAACAATCGAGGGGGCCTTTGAATATTTTTTGCGCTTGGCCGGAACCGGAACGCCGGCTTCTCCGCTGAGGTATTTTGCGGTCAGCGAATTTTTTGCCTTTTGAAATTCCTTCGGACGGCCCTGGCCCACGATTTCGCCTCCGGTACGGCCCGCACCCGGCCCGAGATCAATGAGATAATCCGCCCGCCGCATGGTTTCTTCATCATGCTCCACCACCAGAACCGTATTTTTGAGATCGCGAAGTTTTTCCAGGGCATCGATAAGCTTGGCATTGTCTCGCGCGTGCAGACCAATACTTGGTTCGTCCAAAACATAAAGAACGCCGGTCAAACCGACGCCGATTTGGGCCGCAAGCCGTATGCGCTGAAGCTCTCCACCTGCCAGCGTGGCCACGGTCCGCTCGAGCGTCAAATAACCCAGCCCGACATTTAAAAGAAAACGCAGGCGTTCTTTGACCTGTTTCAAAATAGGCGTTGTCATGGGCTGCATTTCCGCAGGAAATGTAAGACTTTCAAAAAAAGGGACGGATTCTTCCACAGACTGCGCCGTCATTTGAACAATATTTTTGCCCGCCACCAGCACGCCCAAACTTTCACGCCGTAAACGGCTGCCTTTGCATTCCGGACATTCATCTTCGCGCAAAAATTTGCGGACTTTTTGGCGTATGACCTCAGACTGGGTCTGGTGAAAAAGCCGCTCCAACTCTTCGATGAAACCGGAAAGCTCGTGATCGCCCCACAAAAAAGCCTCCTTCGCTTCTTCCGGCCAGTCTTTGTAAGGAAGATTCCATTCGAAACGATATTTTTTGGTAAGATCATAAAGCAGCTCTTCAATAAAATATTTGTTGAAGGAAAAAAATATTTCGGGATTGAGCGCGCCATTCATCAGAGGCTTGCTTTCATCTTGAATCAGGCCGCCGCGCGTGACCTGGGAAAGTTTTCCGAGCCCTTTGCAGCGCGCGCACGCGCCGTAAGGACTGTTAAAGGAAAACATATTCGGCGTTAGGTCCGGAAGACTGATCTGGCATTTCGGGCAGCGGCGCACCGAGGAAAAAAATTGCGGCGATGATTTTTTGGACTCGACTTTTCCCTGCACCGTGAGGACCATAATTTGTCCGCCGGACAAATCTAAAGCCGTATTAATTGACTGGACCAGCTGATTTTTTTTCTCATACTGGACCTTGAGATGGTCCACCAGAATTTCAATGTCGTGGCGATAAGTTTTCCGAAGTTTCATTTTTGGCGTCAAGGCGAGGATTTCGCCGTCAATGCGGGCACGGGAAAATCCTTTTTTTAAAACATCCTGAAAAAGTTTTTGGAATTCCCCTTTTCGTCCTCTCACCATCGGAGCAAAAAGCTGAATCTCGCGGCCGGCATAATCCCGCAAAATTTCTCCGATCATGGCCTCCCGCCGCTGACTCACCAGAGCCTCGCCGCATTCCGGACAATAAGGATTCCCCGCTTTGGCATAAAGCAGCCTCAAATAATCGTAAATTTCCGTGACCGTGGCCACGGTCGAGCGCGGATTGTGGGTGATCGAACGCTGTTCAATGGAAATACTCGGAGACAAACCGGAAATATAATCCACATCCGGTTTTTTCAGCCGCTCCAAAAATTGGCGGGCGTAGGAAGAAAGACTTTCTAAATAGCGGCGCTGGCCTTCGGCGTAAATGGTGTCGAAAGCAAGTGACGACTTTCCGGAACCCGAAAGGCCGGTAATGACGACAAATTGATTGCGCGGAATTTTAAGGCTGATATTTTTTAAATTATGTTCACGGGCGCCGCGGATTTCGATCCAAGCCTGCTTCATGAATCAAGTTCCCATCCGGACACGGGAAAAGATTTTTTTAAGCAGGGCCGTGGCGGACAAAACGGCGAGGAAACTTGTTTTGGGATTGCCCGGGGAAGGAACATTTTCTGCCACGGTCGTAATTTTTCCGAAATCCCCTTCCGCCGTAATTTCGTGCTGATTGCGGCGCAAAGCTGCGGAGGTCCAAATTTCAACCTGGGTTTTTTCGGCGCCAAGCCCGGCCAAACTCAAAAGCGCAGCCACATTGATATTTTGGGGAAAGGCGCGGATCGCCTGGCGGGCATTTCCTTTAAAAACACAAACGGCTTTGTTCCCGCTTAATTCCGGAAATTTCTTTTGATTGAAATACGGCGCGCCCTTTAAACCTTGCGGCGGCTTGCGCGTCACAAGTTTCACCCGGCGAAGCCCTCCCTCCCGCGCCCCTAAGATTCCATCGATGCCGGCAACAGCGCCGGACGGAAGCCAGAGCCGTCCCCGGCTTCGCGAAGCCGCGCGAATCCAATTGCGGTTGAGCAGAAGCCCTCCCACGCTTAAGATTAAAACTTCTTTGTCCCGGCGAAGGGATTCGGCCGCAATGCGTCCCGAAATGGAAGCCGAAGCGGCCTCAATGACAAGGTCGGATTTTTGAATGAGACGCTGAAAAGAAACCACCGGGATTTTTACGCCAAGCCGTTTCATCAGCCGGAAGGCTTTTTCGCCGTGATGTTCGCAGAAACAAACCAGCGATGCGGAAGATTTAAATTTTTTATGAATGGCCTGCGCGAGAGCGGAACCGATAGTTCCACAACCGACAATGCCGACCTTGATTTTTTTCATGGGGGGAAAATTTAGGGAAGAATTTTGTTTTTTGAATCGACCCGGATGACTTTTGCTTTGTGCCGCTTGGCCGCTTCATCGTCAAGCACGATAAATGTCATGATAATGACCAAGTCGCCTTTGCGTCCGTGACGCGCGGCGCCGCCATTCAAACATACAACGCCTGAGCCGGCAGGCCCGCCAATCGCATAACTTTCCAAACGTGAGCCATTGGTAATATTAGCAATAAGGACTTTTTCGCCATTGAGAATATCGGCCGCCTTCATAAGATCGGCATCAATGGTAATGCTGCCTTCGTAATCCACCTGCGCGTCAGTCACTGTGGCCCGGTGTATTTTGCCCCCGAGCATTTGTCTTTGCATATATTCTCCGATTCGCTCTTACGAAAATTAAAATCCTGTCATTCCCGAATGCTTTAGTCGGGGATCAGTTGCTGATTCCCGCTTAAAACGTGCGGGAATGACAAAATGATTTTAATGGCCGGACATTATAACATTATCAATGAGTCTTGTCTTTCCCACCAAACAGGCCGTCAAAACGACCATACGCAGCTGATAACGGCCCAGGGATTTTAAATTTTCGGGATCCGCAATCTCGAAATATTGAATTCGGTCCACGGCCGGCTTGAGCCGGGCGATCGCCTGCCGTTTTATTTTCAAAATATCGCGGCGGCCGGAAAGAATTTGACTGCGCACCCAAAAAAGCGTTTGAGAAATGGCCCGCGCGCGCTGCCTCTCGCCCGAATCGAGATAAATATTGCGGGAACTCATGGCCAGGCCGTCTTTTTCGCGAATCGTGGGAAGGATTTTTACTTGAAGATCAAAATCAAGACCGCGGACAAGATTTTTAATCACCACACATTGCTGATAATCCTTGGCTCCGAAATAAGCCTTGTCCGGCTGGGCCATATTAAAAAGTTTGGCCACGACGGTAGCCACTCCGGCAAAATGCCCGGGGCGGAATTTCCCGCATAAAATCCGGCCGACCGGACCTGGGTCAATTGAAAGAGAAAATCCTTCCGGGTACATTGTTTTTGCGGACGGAAGAAAAACAATGTCGACGCCCGCTTTACGGAGAAGTTCACGGTCGCGCTGAATCGGCCGGGGATATTTTTTTAAATCTTCTTTCGGCCCAAACTGAGCGGGATTGACGAAAATGCTGGCCGTGACCAAATCATTTTCTTTTTTGGCGGCGCGCACCAGAGACAAATGGCCTTCGTGCAGGGCGCCCATGGTCGGCACAAAACCAATTGTGCGTGAACGGCGTTTTTGGGCAGCGGCCCATTTTTGCAAAAGCTCAGGATTCCGGATCTCTTTCACGAACTTCCATCTCCTCTAAAAAATCAATCGGGGTTTTATCAAAAACCGGGTGCAGCCAATAGGGGTCAAGCTCCGCCAGAGGTTCCAGCACAAAACGGCGTTCATGAAGCCGCGGATGAGGGATCTCAAGGTCCGGATCTTTTAAAATCAAACCGTCGTAAGAAAGAATGTCCAGATCAATGATGCGCGGTTCGTTACGCTCGGCACGCGTACGGCCGAGCCGGTTTTCGATTTCCTGCACCAGGCGAAAAAGTTCGCGCGCAGCCAGAATCGTGGTGACTTCCCAGACTCCATTGAGAAATTTTCCCTGCGGCGGCCCTCCCACAGGATTTGTTTCACGAATTTTGGAAGATCTTACTTTATAAATTCCGCGGGACTCGCGCAGCAAAGTTTCGGCGCGCTGAATATTCTGTTCGCGCTCTCCAAGATTGGATCCTACGGCAATAAAAACTCGCGGCATAAGTCACCCTGTCATTGCGAGGAGGCCGACGAAGCAATCCCCGACTAAAGTGTTCGGGGATGACAAGTATTATTGTCATTCCCGCAATCTTCAGGCGGGAATCCTCGCAATGACAAATTTTTTACTTACTGTCCGCTTTGGCATGCGGATGTCGATGGGCCTTTTGAATGCGCTTTAAGGCTTCCTGAATGCGTTCTTCGGGCAGTGTCAGAGAAAGCCGGAAATAACCTTCGCCATAAGCGCCGAAACCGTTGCCCGGCGTCACCACAATATTGAGGTCGGTGAGAAATTTTGCGGCAAATTCACCGGAAGTAGAACCTGGAGGGACCGGGATCCAGCAATAAAAAGTGGCTTTGGGGGCATTCACTTCCCAGCCCATATTTTTTAAGCCGTCGATTAAAAGATCGCGCCGCCTTTGATAAATGCCGAGATTCGCCCGATGCGCACTTGCGCCTTCATCCAGGGCTTTTTTGCCTGCAAGCTGAATCGCCTGAAAAATCCCGGAATCCACATTGGATTTCACTTTGGCCAAATGCCGGATGACTTCTTCATTGCCGGCAGCAAATCCTACGCGCCAGCCCGTCATGTTAAAAGTTTTGGAAAGCGAATGAAATTCAATGGCCACTTCTTTGGCGCCCGGGATTTCAAGAATGCTGGGCGCTTCATAGCCGTCGAAACCGATTTCGCAGTAGGCTGCGTCTTGGGCAATTAAGAGATGATGTTTGTGGGCAAATTCCACGGCCTCCTGAAAAAAGGCCTTAGAAGCAATGGCGGAAGTGGGATTATTCGGGTAATTCAGATAAAGGACTTTTGCTTTGGCGAGCACGTCATTTGGAATTTGCGACAAATCCGGCAGAAAACCATTGGATTCCAAAAGCGGCAGAATATAAGGGACTCCTCCCGCAAAATAAGTTCCGGAGCGATAAGGCGGGTAGCAGGGGTCCGGAATAAGAGAAACATCGCCGGGATTCAAAATCGCCAAAGGAAGATGAGCGATTCCTTCTTTGGAACCAATCAGCGGGAGAATTTCTTTGCCACTGTCCAGAGTCACTTGAAAACGTTTTTTGAACCACCTGGCAATGCTTTCGCGAAAAACCGGCATGCCGGCATCCAGCGCGTAGCGGTGATTGCGGGGATCACGCGCGCCTTCGGAGAGAGCATCGATAATGAAAGCGGGAGTCGGGATATCAGGATCGCCCACGCCAAAATCCACCAGGTCTTTTCCTTTGGCGATGAGTTCCCTTTTGCGGCGGTCGATTTCGGCAAAAAGGTAGGGGGGAAGGACCTTAAGGCGGTCTGCGGGTTCAAAGGAGATAGTTTTCTTGGGCATGGAAATCCTCGATTGTCATTCCCGCACGCTTTTGGCGGGAATCTGGATCCCCGATAAAAGCATTCGGGGATGACAGACTATCTGATTGCTTTCTAAAAAGAAAATTGAGGCGGAATTATAGCAGAGACTGTTAAATTTGAAAAGTAAAGCTTGGGTCGAGGAGGTGGAGTTCGTAGGCTTTCAAACGGACATCGTCTTTGACCCAGGCAAGACTGCTTTGCAGGTAAAGCGAATACACGTCCAGGAACTCGTCCTGCTTTTTTCGGACTTCTTCCCGGAGGTCCCTTTCGTCTTGGATTTTTAAAATCAGATACGGAGCCTTGGGGCTCATGGCCGTGTCCTTAGTTAAAACGCTTTTTTGAATTCATTCCACAAATTAAAACTCGGTTTGACGGCGAGAATTTCTCCCAAAATCCACAGAAATTGGCGTTGGATATCTTCACGTTTTGTTTCCTGCCAAAGCGAATAAAGCCTCATAAGCTGCCGCTGTTTCGCGCGGAATCTACGCACACTGACTCTCATCTTGAAATCCTCCTTCCCGCAATTGTCTCAAGGAATCAAATTTGAAATTCGGATCAATCAACTGCAGTTCTCGAGCGCTGGCAAGGATCTTGGCTTTCAATTCCGGATTTTTCGTTTCAAGCCATTGGGCGTAAAGATCAAGGAAATGATCCATTTTGTTTTTCTTCAGAAAACTTTTTTCGTAATTTGCGACTTCCGACATGAAATGGTGAAAGACCTGGTCGCGGAAACTATTCAGGAAATTGAAATAATCGCGGCGTACCGTGCGGAGCATTCCCTGATAAGCCTCAAAATATTTAGAAACTTTTTGCAGCACTTCCCCCACGCCGGTCTTTTTGCGGTAAATGCGTTTGTGATAGGCCGCGGCCTGATCGTAATAAAGTTTGGCCAGTTCCCGGAAATGTTTTTCCGAGCGATTGAAAATCTTGTATTTGTTTTTAGGGTCCAGATCATCAAAAATGGCGGAGTGGATCAGCAAATGGTCCGCGTTGACTTTGAAAATGAAATAGCGGATGGTGCGGTCTTCGGTGGCGCGCACCCACTTGAGAATGTCGCTTGATTCTAAAGAAAGATAGGGTTCGGCCATTTCATGATATTCGGGCAGCGAAACGGCAAAAAGCAAATGGGCCAAATACACATTCACGTCTTCGTCAAAGGTGTAATAGTTCGAGGGAAAATTGGACTGGTTCCGGGAGTTAATAATGGCCCCCAGCAAATAGCGGATGGCAGAGTCCCGCTCCTGTTTGCTCATGTCAAAATAAAGACAGTTTTCGTCTTTGCTGTCTTTGCTCATATTCGGGGTTTCCTTTGTCCCATGTAAATAAACCCTTTTAAAATATAGCTAAATATAGCAATTAATAGCGTTTATTAATTTTCAAATGCTCCAAATATCAAACAAAACCTAACACACGCTCCTTAGAGTGTCAAATAAAGGGGGGGGGTATTTTTTAACGGGAAGCCAGGGCTGGACGGATCTTTTGCATAAACATGCGGCTGTGGAGGGGACGGGGCAGGCGGTAGGCCATAAATTGTTCCATCAGTTTTTCAAGTTCCAGCTGTGTTTTGCTCGTGATTCTGAACTTGATGGCTTCTTCCAGATTATGGGCAATATAAAACCTGAGCGTGGTCAATCCTTCGCGGGAAAGCGGCCGCGCATCCGGGAATTGCGGAGCGCAATTCGGGCAAAAAAAAGCTCCCTGTTTGATTGAAAAAAATCCGCTTTCGAATTTAGACTCGCGGCAATTCAGACAATTTTCCAGATAAGGGAGCCAGCCGATTTCATTCAGCAATTTGACTTCAAAAAGCTTGGCCAAATTCTCCGGCGGCAGGGACGGTAAAAAACGGAAAGAAAAATCCAGCAGTTCAAAGATTTGCGGATGAGGGTCATGAACCTCCGTCACAAGATCGGCCATTTCGGAAAAATAGCTGGCGTAAGCAATGGTGTTAAGATCAGTGCGAAGACGGTCGTGGCTTTCGATAATTGAGGCTTCCGAGACAAGATGCAAATCGGAGCGTGTCTTTTCATAAAAAATAATTTCGACGTGAGTAAAGAGCTCATAAATGGCCCCGCGCACTTCCCTCTCACGGCGCACCCCTTTGGCCAGGCCGCGAAGCTTGCCGAAGGTCTTCGAGAAAAAAGTAATAATGAGAGAGCTCGAATGGAAGGCTTGAGTTTTTAGGACGAATGCTTCAGTTTTTTGTATGGCCAATTTTGGTACCCCTTTTGGTACCCCTTCCGGAAGTACAGGGTTCGTAAAATTCGGTCTTGTTTACGCCACATTTTAGCACGATCGCTGGGGTTGTGATCGTCATACCCCATCAAATGTAAAATACCGTGGCATAAATAAAGGCAAACCTCGTAATCAAAACCGGTGCCGAGTTCTTTGCCGGCCCGTTTTGCGGTTTCAAGCGAAATGGCGATATCCCCGAGGAACCCGAGATTGCTTCGCCCCTTCGGGGCTCGCAATGACAAAAGTGGAAACGCAATCACGTCGGTCGGACGGTCATGCTTTAAATAGCGGCAATTGATTTTGCGGATTCCGGCATCATTCAAAAGCAAAATGCCGAGTGTTCCTTTTTTCCAGCCGACGATTTTGAGGATTTTCCGGGCGGTTTTTTTTAAACGGGAAAGCGAGATGCGGAATTTTTTCGCTTCACTGCGAATTTGAATATCAAAACTCCGACGGACCATTAAGAATTCGGATGGTGTAATTTGGAAAGAGAATCTTTTCTGAAAAGGTCCGGCCGGTCCGGCGCTTCCTCAGCCGCCGGATAACTGACGCGGGTATGAAAAATGGCCATCAAGTTATGGACAAAGCTTTCCTGAATTCGGTGAAGATCGCGCAGCGTTAAATCACATTCCTCAAGCTGGCCGTCGATGAATTTGTCATTAATAATTTTGCGCACAAGCTGGCGAATATTTTCCGGCGTCGGCTGTTTAAGCGAGCGCGAGGCAGCTTCGGTGGAATCGGCAAGCATCACCACCGCGGTTTCACGGCTTTGCGGCTTCGGGCCGGGATAGCGATAATCCTCGGGATTGACCTTTTCTCCGGGCCGGGCCTGGTCCATGGCCTTGCGGTAAAAGTAATACACCACGCCCGTTCCCTGATGCTCGGGAATAAACTGCAAAATCCGGTCTTTTAATTTATGCTCACGGCCAAGCTCAATGCCGTCCTTCACGTGATTGGAAATAATGAGAAAACTCGTGTTCGGCGTAAGTTTTTCGTGTTTGTTGGCTTCAGGCGTCGGCTGATTTTCCGTAAAAAACTCAGACCGGGCAATTTTTCCAATATCATGAAAATAAGCGCCCACACGTGCCAAAAGTGAATTCGCGCCGATCGTTTCGCAGGCCGATTCCGCGAGAGTACTCACGACAAGGCTGTGATGATAAGTCCCTGGGGCCTCCACGATCATGCGTTTTAAAAGCGGATGATTGAGGTCCGAGAGTTCAAGGAGCGTCACATCCGTCGTCAGATTAAAGACCCATTCAAAAAGAGGAAGTAAAAGAAAACAAAGTGTGGTGACCAAAAATCCGCTGCCCAGTCCCCAAATACTTTCCTGAAGCGCCTCGGCGGCGGTGTATTCATGGAAAATCAGCATGGCAAAATAAACCGAAAAACAGGCCAGCCCGACAACCGCTCCGGCTTTGATAAATTGAACTCTCTTTCGAATTTGAAAGGCAACATGGGTCCCGGCAATGGAAGAAAGAAGGACCGCAAGCATGATCTCAGGCTGAAATCCGCTAATCGGCGCCACTAAAACGGCAGAGACCGCTGCCCCCATCATGGCCAGACGGGCGTGGATTAAAAGTGCTAAAAGCAAAGACGCCAGGGCGCCGGGCATGACGTAAGCGTGGGCCCCGGGCCATAAAATAATGACTTTGCAAGCCAGCGCTCCCACGAGAAAAATTACATGCACCAAAATCGTCAGGCGCGGAGAACGAAGGGTTTTGCGGTCAAAAAAGTAAAGATAAAGGAGGCAAAGAAAATAACTGACGCCCGTCAAAATTCCGACCGCGGAAAGTTTATTCACAATCCGGCGCTGCGTCATTTTTTTCTGGACTTGATCAAGCCGGTTTTTTCCCTGCGGCGTGATCAAAATACCGCGCTGAACAATGAGCTCGTCTTTTTTAATTTGTTCTTCGACCGGAGGGACGGCATCGGCCGCTTTTTTGCGCCTCGCTTTGGTTTCTTCTTCATTCACAAAAAGATTCGCGGCAAGACCGGCATTCAGAATTTCAAGGACGGCGTTTTTTAAATCACGGTTTTTGACCGCCGATTCGGGAAGGGCCCGGGCGCTGGCCTCGCGCGCTTCCGTCAAAGTCATGATTTCTTTGACGGCCCTGGTTTTTTCTTCTTTGCCGTCAGGAGAAATTTGCTGGACATTATTCGTGCCGGCCGCGAGGATTTCCTGTTTTTTCGCGCCGCTCATAATCCCCTGGCTGAAATATTGTTCCATTAAAATTTGAATGTCCTTGAGAATTTCTTCCTGATCGGCGCGGGCAAAAAGCCACTGGAGCGTCACCTCAGAAGTTTCAAAAGGAAGTTTTTGCCGGTCGATTTTTTTCTCCCGGGGCGCGCCCTTCTGAGATTCGTGAATGGTTTCAAACAAATGATTCACTTTGGCGGAAGCTTCCTGGGAAATTTTGGGGTCAAAACTTAAAACCGGCAGGACTTCGCGCGCCTTTTGTTCCCGGGAATTTCCCGTGGCTTTTTCATTCACATAGGTGATGTTAAGAGGAGAAAAAAGAGTGCGGGGCGCAGGCTCGCCAATGATGAATTCATTGGCGCCAAAGTGCGGGGAACGCTCGAAGGCCAGGAGCAAAGTCATCAAAATCCAGCCGGCCGTGAAAATCGCGAGAATAGTGTAGCGCTGTTTACGTGCTTTTAACTTCAAATTTTTCATAGGCTTTGATGATGTGCTGGACCAAAGGATGGCGGACCACGTCCGTTTCATCAAGGTAGGAAAATGAAATTCCTTCGATGTTGCGCAAAATCCCCTGGACTTCCACAAGACCGGATTTTTTTCCTCCCGGAAGGTCGATCTGGGTAATGTCTCCGGTAATTACAATGCAGTTCTGGGCCTCGTCGAGGACGACGAAGGAATCATTCAAGGTGCGGCCTCTCATATAAGCAAGCGGGGCCACTTCAATGGTCCCCCTCTCCAAAAAGCGCGTGGCTTCTTCAAATTCCATCATGTCATAAAGCGCGTCATAAAGAGGGCGCAAGTAAGGGTCGACCTTCGCGTAAAGGTCTCCCGGAAGAAATCCGAGGCTTTCGCCGGCTTCAACCGCCGGGCGCGTGAGAATAATTTTCGCCACGCGCTTCTTTTTTAAATAATCAATGGCCGCGGCCATTGCGAGATAAGTTTTTCCGGTCCCGGCAGGACCAATGGAAAACACAATGGGATTGTCGCGAATCTGCTCAAGGTATTTTTCCTGGTTTTTGGTTTTGGCACGGATGATTTTGCCGCGATGAAAAAATTGAATTCCGGCCGTGCCTCCGGCTTCCTTCCCGCTGAGCGCCGCACTGCGCTCGGTAAAACCTCTTTCCTCGGGAGCGCCTTCACGTATTTCCTTCAGGCGTTTGACAAAATGGCGGTAGGCCTCTTCCACATTACTTTTGTTGCCGGAAATTTTCAGGCGGAAATTGCGCGCGCTGATGCGGACATTATATTCCTTTTCCGCCAAACGCAGATTTTCGTCCAGGCTTCCGTAAAGCGCGCTGGATTCATCGTTGGAATGCAGTTTTAGAGTTTTATCCAAGTGTACCCTTTCTCGTTGTCATGTCTTAACATTCAGGTTTAATTCTTTTAATTGGCTCGGACTGACTGCAGACGGCGCCTCGGTCATGAGGCAGGTCCCCTTCTGCGTTTTCGGGAACGCAATCACTTCACGAATCGAATCGAGTCCAAGTAGTAAAGTACAAAACCGGTCCAGGCCGATGGCAAGACCGCCGTGAGGAGGCGCGCCGAATTTGAGCGCCTTCAATAGAAAGCCGAATTTCTCCTCGGCTTCCTTCGCGCCAATGCCGAGCACCCGGAAAACCTTTTCCTGAATGTCTTCGCGGTGAATACGGACGCTTCCCCCGCCGATTTCCGTTCCGTTCAAAACCAAATCGTAAGCGCGCGCCCTTACACGTCCCGGATCACTTTCAAGAAATTGAATGTCTTCGGGCCGCGGTGAAGTGAAAGGATGATGCATGGCCTGCCATCTTTTTTCATCCGGGTTATATTCGAGCATGGGAAAATCCTTCACCCAGAGAATTTCGAATTTGCCTTTGGCAATCATATTGTATTGCTCGGCCAGATGAACGCGCAAAGCACCGAGCGCTTTCGCCGAAGTGTGGGGATCGCTTGCCACAAAGAAAATAATGTCGCCGGTTTGGGCCTTGAGCTCCGCAATCAGTTTCGCGATTATTGCCGCGTTAAAAAATTTTGCGATCGGAGATTCTACTTTATCCGCACCCGTCACTTTAAACCAAGCCAAACCTTTCGCGCCGTAAGCCTGAATCCAAGCCGTCAAATCGTCGAAATTTTTGCGCGAAAACTCTTCCCCTTTAGGGGGCGTAAAACAAAGGGCGCGGATTTTCCCTTTTTCCGCGGCAACCTGATCGAAAATTTTGAAGCCGCTTCCGGCAAATAGTTCCGTCATATCGTGAAGTTCCATGCCAAATCGCATATCGGGCTTGTCGGAACCGAAGCGCGAAATGGCTTCGTCATAACTCATACGCCGAAATGGACGCTCCAATTTGATTTTAAGCACTTTTTCGAAAACATCCGCCACCATGCCTTCGACCGCATTCATCACGTCCTCTTCTTCAACAAAAGACATTTCCAAATCGATTTGCGTGTGTTCGGGCTGGCGGTCAGAACGCAGGTCTTCGTCGCGAAAACAGTGCGCGAGCTGAAAATAACGGTCATAACCCGCCACCATGAGTAATTGCTTGAAAAGCTGCGGCGACTGCGGCAGCGCGTAAAAAGTCCCCGGCTCAAGGCGCGAAGGCACGAGAAAATCGCGGGCGCCTTCGGGAGTGCTTTTCGTCAGCGTGGGAGTTTCGATTTCAAGAAATCCGAGTTTATCGAGATAATCGCGCACGATTTTGGTCACGCGGTAGCGAAAGGTCAGATTTCCCACCATGTCTTTACGCCGCAAATCCAAAAAGCGGTATTTGAGGCGGAGTTCTTCATTGACGGATTTTTCTCCGAGCTCAAACGGCAGCTGCTGTGAACTGTTTAGAATTTCAAGCTGATGCACGAATATTTCGATTTCGCCCGTCGGGATTTTTTTATTCACGGTCCCTTCCGGACGTTTGCGGACTTTGCCTTTGACTTGAACCACAAACTCCGAACGAAGCCCCTCCGCTTGTTTGTGCACTGCGGGCTGGATTTCAGAATTGAAAACAATTTGTGTCACTCCCCAGCGGTCGCGCAAATCAATGAAAATCAAATTTCCATGGTCGCGGCGCGTGTCGACCCAGCCGGCGAGCGTGACTTCGCGGTCAATGGAGCGGA
>JACPXL010000014.1 GCA_016196555.1 Candidatus Omnitrophota bacterium
AGATGATCGCGTTGCGCTTATGCGGCGTTTGTTCGTTGACGCAGCTTATCGCAATCAGCAAATTGGTATGAATTTGATCGACCGTGTTTTTCAATTTTGTAAAGAAGTGGGTTATCAAGAAATTATTTTTAAAACCACTTCGCGGATGGAAGGCGCCGCCAAGCTTTGTAAAAAACGGGGATTTTTGCCGCGGGCGAAATTGAATCTTGGCGCCATTGAGCTTTTGAAATTTTCATTATCTCTTCGGGATGGAGTCGCAGCCGCAAAATAAAACCATGGGAATTTTCGGAAATAAAAATAAATCGAATAGCAAATCAAAAGAAAGCCTTCACACGCTTACCGAACAAGAAATTCAGGACAAATTATACGGCCATTTGCGCGTTCACCGGCAGGTGGTTCAAGACGAAATGCCGGTTTTGAAATCTTCTCCCGCTCCGGTCCGGATGGAAGAAGAAACCCGCCAGATCCGTGACAAGAAAAAAGAAGAAGAGCGTTTATCCCGGATTTCTGAATGGGCGGATGAAGAAGCGGAAACGGTCAGCCGGGTTTCAAAATACAGTTCTTCGCAAAATCTCGGAAAATCATTTTCCAAACCGGCCGCGACTTCCCAGACAAAACCAGCCCCTCAAAATATCGCTCTCTCCGCCTTAAAAATCGTGGCCGTCATTCTTTCCGGAATTTTAAGGATTTTTTCGGCCCCTGTTTTCCGTTCCAAAAAATTCATTTATGGCGCGAGCGCATTTTTGTTTTTATTCCTGGTATTTTTGGGTATTCATTCTCTGAACGTGCAGCGCGAAATTGCCATGATGATGCCGCATAAACCGGCGCCGCCAGCGCCCGCGGCGCAACAGGCCCAGCCTGAAACCATTTCTCCTGCTCAGCCCTCAGGTCCGGCAGCGGTTCGGGAAACTAAAATCTCTGGCACGCCAGCGGCGGGGGAAGCTACGGCTGCAAAAGCAGTTGCTCCGGAAAGATTGGCAGCTCAAGAAGCTCCTTATGTGGTCCAAGTTGCCACTTTTGCGGTGGAATCCGATGCCGAAAATCTCGTCACCACTTTTGAAACTGAAAACCTTCCTTCTTTTGCCAAGAGCCTCAGACGTTCCGGGGGGAAGATTTATTATTCGGTATTTTTAGGCCGCTATAAAAATTACCAAGAAGCCCAAAAGGGCCTTGATCTTTTCCGCAAAAAAGCGATTGCCAAATCTTTTCAGGATGCTTTTATACGGACTTTGTCCTAGAAAAGTTTTTTTCTCGTTGATTTTAGGGGCTGCCATGTGGGATGGGTTTGATAAACGAAAGTTTCCTCGCCTGAATCTGCAGTGTGAAATTCTGATTCAATCCGATAAAAATTCTCCGCCTTTGAAAACCACAACAGAAAATGTGGGCCGTGGAGGGGTGGCCGTTATTTTGGACCAGCCTCTAGAGCGATTCAGCCGCTGTCATGTACGCCTTGAACTTGGATCCGATCTTCCCAAATTGGAAGGGGACGGAAGGGTAGTTTGGGCAGTCCCTACGTCCGATGGCAAAGGCGCCAAAAAACGCTTTGACACGGGCATTGAATTCACGAAGTTAAATCCTGCTGAGCAGGAGAAATTGCACAAATTTCTTAACGCCTCTCAGAAGAAATCTTAAAAGATTGAAACATGTCTGATCAATCTTCCTTTGATATTGTCTCCCAGATCGATCTCCAGGAAATTGATAATGCCGTTAATCAGGCCCTCAAGGAACTCCGCACACGTTTTGACTTTAAGGGTTCGAAAAGCTCCATTGAATTTTTGAAAACGGAGAAAAAAATCCGTCTGATTGGGGATGATGACCTGAAGCTCAGAAACCTTCAGGAAATGCTTAAAACCCGTATGGCTTCCCGCAAAATCCCCATCAAATCTCTTCAATTTGGTGAGCCGGAACAGGCTTTTGAAGGGACGCTTCGCCAGGAAATCACCTTAGTCCAGGGAATTCCGCAGGAAAAGGCCAAAGAGCTGGTCCGGTTGATCAAAGAGGCCCAATTTAAGGTCCAAGCGGCCATTCAAGGCGAGCAAATCCGGGTCTCGTCAAAGAGCAAAGATGCTCTACAAGAGGTCATTGCGTATATCCGTTCTCTCTCTTTTGACATCCCGCTCCAATTTACGAATTACCGGTGAAAATTTTTTTTCCGAGCCCTTGTAATTCTAAAAGTCGTGTGTTATATTTTCTTTAGAAAGTGGAAGGGTATTCGTAAGTTCAGTTATTTAAAGACGTTATGAAAGTCTTAAAATATCAAGCATAACAATGACTCAATTCCCTCTAGAAAACTTTTCACAATCCGAAAGGCGGTGACTCATGGAGAAAGAGCGCAGGAAGTTTAAGCGGTTTGATGCTTACATGAGTATTAAATATCAGGCAAATGAAGGCGCCGAGGCGCAGGGTGTTAGTTTAAGTAAAGATCTGTCCCGGGAAGGTGTTAAAATCAATTCCAACGCGAGCATGAAAGAAGGGCAAATGCTTGATTTGGAAATTTTGATTCCAGATGATCCCAAGCCTGTCCATACTGCCGGCAAAGTAATGTGGTCCCGGCCTTCGGAAGGACATAATCAAGGATTTGATCAGGGTGTCAGATTTCTCATGATGGACCCCGTCGATAAATTCCGCGTTCTTGATTATGCGTACAATCATTGGCTCGAAACCAAGGTGAATGACCTGACTGATCCGGAAGAAATCTCCGAAATCGGTTAACCTCGGCTCATTTTTTTTGAAATCCTCGCGCGCTGCCATTTTGGCGATTGATCAAGGGACCACAGGCACGCGCGCCATCCTCTATAATTCTCACGGAAAATCCATTGCGGCCGCTTATCAGGAATTCCGCCAGTATTATCCTCAGCCCGGATTTGTCGAACATGACGCCCTCGAAATTTGGCGTACCACGCTCAAAGTTATTTCACTTTCTCTCCAACGCGCCCGAATTAAATTTTCTGATATAGTTTCCATCGGAATTACCAATCAGCGCGAAACGACCATTTTGTGGGACCGGAAAACGGGAAAACCCGTCCACCGTGCCATTGTTTGGCAGGACCGGCGCACTACAGGTTTTTGCCAAACGCTTCGTTCCAAGGGGTGGGAAAAAGAATTTCGCGATAAAACAGGACTTGTTCTCGATCCGTATTTTTCAGGAACTAAAATCCATTGGCTTCTTGAACATATTCCCGGTCTTCGCCGCAAAGCTGGAAAAGGAGAAATCCTTTTTGGAACGATCGATACGTGGATTGCCTGGAAATTAACCGGTGGCAAATCTCATGTCACGGATTTTACCAATGCTTCCCGCACCCTTCTTTTCAATATCAAAACCCGGTCTTGGGATAAAAAATTACTTCGCCTGCTGAAAGTTCCCGAGGCGGTTCTGCCCACGGCCAAACCCTCCGGTTCAGATTTTGGCCGTACGGTCGCGCAAGGTCCAGTGACGGCTGGAATTCCCATTCATGCCATTATGGGAGATCAGCAGGCCGCGCTTTATGGACAGGGATGTTACAAGTCAGGTGAAGCCAAAAATACCTATGGTACCGGTTGTTTTGTGGTTGTGAACGTGGGGAAAAAATTTCAGAAAGCGCCTTTTGGCCTTTTGGAGACGCTGGCTTGCGATGAAGACGGCAATCCGGCCTATGCGCTTGAAGGATCGATTTTTATTGCCGGTGCGGCCATTCAATGGCTTCGTGACGGACTGGGATTTTTTAAACACGCCTCCGAAACTTATAAAATGGCAACTCGTGTGAATGAAACGGGAGGAGTTACGATGGTCCCTGCGTTTGTGGGGCTTGGCTCGCCTTATTGGAATCCGAATGTGCGGGGCGTGATCACGGGCCTTACGCGCGGAACAAAACGCGAGCATATTGTCCGTGCTGCTCTCGAGGGCATAGCCCATGAAACTGCAGATGTTTTGGACAGAATGAAAACCCAATCGGTGCATGCAATAAAAAGCCTCAAAGTCGACGGCGGCGCCACCTCCAATCCCTTTCTTATGCAATTTCAAGCAGACATTCTTGGAATTCCTATTTTTGTTTCTGACATTCAGGAATCCACGGCCTGGGGCGTGGCGAAATTAGCGGCCAAAAAGTCCGGATTTTGGCCCCAGCTTACAGCCATTGACCGGCAGCGCAAATATTGCCGGTATCATCCCCATATGAAGTCCTCGGAAAGACTTTCCCATCGCGCTCTTTGGAAACGGGAAATCCACCGCCTTCTTTCGTTGTAACTTCTCTCGCTTCTTAGAGTACCGTTCATTCTTTCCCAAAACGGCCGATAATTATGACACTATGGGTTTCTTTGAATTTGGAAAAAAAATCGATTTGGGCAAAGAATATTCGCTCGAAGACATTCCGCTCTTTTCTTCTCTTACGAATTCCGATCAAAAACTGGTCGAGAAAAAGGGCAGGCTGGTTCAATACCGCCGCGGAGACACGGTTTACGATGAAGGAACCAAGGCGGACGCCTTTTATGTGGTAATTTCCGGACGTTTCCGGCTTTTTCATGCCTCTCCTTCGCATGCCACCGAACAAACCCTTCTTTATTTTTATCGCGGCGACCATTTTGGAGAGACGTCCCTTTTGACCGGCCGTCCTCACAGCGCTACGGTGGAGGCGAAAAGCGATGGATTGATCCTGCGGCTTGAGAAAGAAGATTTTTTGAAACTGGTCAATGATATTCCTGCCATTTCCCTCCATTTAAGCCGTACGCTCGGCCACCGTCTTACAAAAAGTGAGGCCGCGGGCCATCGGCGCGAAGTCAAAATTGCCGCTTTTTGTACTCAGGGAAATCCGCAAGAAGTTTTCCATCTCTGGATCGATTTTGCGGCAGCGGTGGCGCATGAAACAAAACGTAAAGTGCTGATCGTTGATTTTGTTTCCGAGAGAAATCCGAGATTTAGGGAAGAATTTCACCGGGAATCGCAAACAAGTTATGATCTTTCCCAGAGCGAAAATCCTCGGGAGGGAGAATTTAATGCCGCGCTTGTCGAACATCCCGCCGGTTTTTATTATGCCCATATTTTATCCGACAGCGTGGCGGGGAAAGATGAAAAAAGAGTCTCATCTCTTTTGACTTTCCTGACCTACCGGTATGATTATCTGATGATTCGGCTGCCGCGAAATATGGGGCATGTGAGCTTTGAGGGGCTGAAACAATCCGATACCGTGTATGTTCATTGCGAAGCGGACAAACAATCGCTCACCGCATGTTCGGAATCCCTTCAGGAATTAGTGCAGGGGTTTGGATTTAGTAAACGCGATGTCAAAGTCATCGCTCCGGACAAGAATATCAAAGACGAAAACACATTCAGTGAATTCGAAAAAATATTAGGATTCCGGATTTTTTCTTTAGTCCCCGAGCGCGAAGACAAATCAAAAAAATATCAAACATCCTTGCGGTATTTGGCCAAAGAGTGGGCCGGGACACTCGTCGGTCTGGCGCTTGGAAGCGGGGCTGCCTACGGTCTGGCTCATATCGGAGTATTGCAAGTCCTTGAAGAGGAGAATATTCCGATTGATGTGGTTTCGGGGTCCAGTATTGGGGCGCTTGTCGGCGGTCTTTGGGCCGCCGGCTATTCTGCGCAGGAGCTTAAGGAACTCGCGCTTGGAATCAACAAAAGGACGGGGTTTTTCAAATTGCTTGGTTTTCAGGACTTGTCCCTTGCCCATTGGGGATTTTTCAAAGGGCATCAAGTGAACCGGTTTATTAAATCCTATATTGGAAACAAGACTTTTCAAGAAACGCGCATTCCGCTCCGTATTATTGGGACCAATCTCTTCACCTCAGAAGCCGTGACTTTTGAGGCCGGCCGTATTGTGGACGCCATTCGGGCCAGTATTTCCATTCCCGGTATTTTCCGCCCCTTTTTCTATAAAGGGGACTGCTTAATTGACGGTGGAGTGATTGATCCCTTACCGGTCAAAGTTTTGAGCCAAATGGGAGTTAAAAAGATTATTGCGGTCAATGTACTGCTTGGCCCTAAGGATAGAATTGAGCGTAACCGGCTCATTCAGGAAACTCAGGCCCAGAAAATGAAACAATTTGCCTCCAAGAGTATGTGGGGAAAAATTTCTATGGAAATGGCGGAGGCCTTCAAAACTCGTTACGCGATCAACATTTTCAACGTCATCATGAATACAATTCAGTTTATGGAATATGAAATGGCGGAAACGTGGGGGCATAAAGCCGATGTGTTGATCCATCCCGTTGTTTATGAAGGAAACTGGGCCCAGTTTTATGATCCCGTCAAATTTATCAAGGCCGGTGAAGAAAAAACCCGTGAGCAGCTAACAGAAATCAAGCGGTTATTGGCGGAATGAACATTCTGAAAAATTATGCTATCATTATGTCTGGCTTTACGTTAACGAATCGAGGAAGGAATGCCTGAAATTGTCATCGCCGGTGCCGTAAGAACGCCGCAAGCAAATATGGGCGGCGCCCTGAAAGATTTCACCAATCATTCTCTGGGGCAGCTGACCGTTCGCGGTTTATTGGAAAAAACTAGAGTTGATCCTGCCGCCATCGATGAAGTCATATTCGGATGTGTGGGCCAGCAATCCGATGCCGCCAACGTGGCGCGCGTGATCGCGCTGCTTGCCGGACTTTCGCATAATGTTCCTGCATTTACCGTAGCCCGCAATTGTGCCTCGGGGCTTCAATCCATCACAAGCGCCTATCAAATGATTGCCTGCGGCGAAGCAGATCTGGTCCTTGCCGGAGGCGTTGAAGTCATGTCGGCCTCACCCTATGTCAATCGCGATTTACGATTTGGCAAAAGGCTGAAAAACTCCATGCTGATTGATACCATTTGGGAAGGTTTGACGGACCCTACCGTGAATCAAATTATGGGACGAACGGCCGAAAATCTGGCGGAAGAATTCAAGATAAGCCGCCAGGAACAAGATGAATTCGCCGTTTTTTCCCATCAGCGGGCGTTTCGGGCGACGCGTGAAGGAAAATTCAAAGATGAAATCTTGAAAGTGATGATTCCTAAAAAAGTCATGGGTAAGGAAATGCCGCCTGAAACTTTTGTCAATGATGAAGGAATTAATCCAGCGCTTAACGTTCAAACGCTTTCGCAATACCCCACGGTTTTTAAGGAAAACGGCACCGTCACTCCGGGGAATTCCTGCCCTATTTCGGATGGAGCGGCCGCTGTTTTTGTTGCGACGGCGGAAAAAGCGAAGGCTTTAAATCTGGAAATTCTCGGAACTATTCGCGGTTATGGCTATGCCGGTGTTGCGCCGGAACGTATGGGTATCGGTCCGGTATGCGCCGCGCCAATAGCCTTGAAAAGAGCCAAAGCTGACCTAAAAGATATTCAGCTTATCGAAATTAATGAGGCCTTTGCGGTTCAATACCTGTCCGTAGAGAGGTCTTTAAAGTTAAATCGCGATATTGTGAATGTTAACGGCGGTGCCATTGCCCTCGGACATCCCGTCGGTGCTACGGGAACACGGCTTGTCGTCACGCTTCTCTATGAAATGAAACGCCGCAATCTTTCTCTCGGTCTTGCTTCCATGTGTGTGGGCGGCGGGCAGGGTGGGGCGATTGTGCTCGAAAGAAAATGACAATTCTCAAGGGCTCTGAGAATTGTCATTCCCGCACGTTTTTGGCGGGAATCAAGCTAGATCCCCGATAAAAGCATTCGGGGATGACAGGGGTATTAAATGTATATCTATAAAGTCGGAGTGGTCGGCGCCGGGCAAATGGGATCTGAAATCGCCCAGGTGGTGACTTATGCCGGCCTTCCGGTTGTTTTAAAAGATGTCAAAGAAGAATACGTTCAAAAAGGACTCGAGAGAATACGCGGAATTTACAAGCGGCGCGTGGATAAAGGCAAGATGACTTCTTCCGAAATGGATCAAAAGCTCGCCCTGGTCATTCCTTCCACCAATTACGATGACTTCAAAGATGTCGATATCGTCATCGAAGCCGTTCCAGAAAAGATGGAACTTAAAAAGCAGGTCTTTCAGGATTTAGAAAAAGTGGCCGGTGAAGGGACTATTTTTGCGACCAACACTTCGGCCCTTTCCGTTTCAGAAATGGGAGCTGCCACCAAGCGTCCGGAGAAATTTATCGGCATGCACTTTTTTTATCCGGCTTCTGTGATGAAGCTTATTGAAGTCATTCCAGGACTGGCCACTGGACAGGAAACCATCGAAGACGTCGTCAATTTTTCCGAGTCTTTAAGAAAAATTCCGGTCCGGGTCAACGAATGTGCCGGATTTTTGGTGAATCGTTTATTGATGCCGTATTTAAATGAAGCCGCTTATTGCCTTCAAGAAGGTGCTGCGACAAGAGAAGAACTGGATAAAATCGTCCGGATGAAACCGGCCGAGATCTGGTATAAACTTTATAACGCCAAGTATTTTGGGACTAAGACGGGCGCTGGGTTTTATTCTTATTCGCCGGACAAACCGGATATGCTGGCCCAATGGATTGCCGAGGTCCAAAAGGAAACAAAGAAAACCGCAACCCAGTCCACCATCGAGCGTTTGATCTTTCCCATGATTAATGAGGCGGCGCTTTGTGTCGAAGAGAATGTGGCAAAACCTGCTGATATTGATATGGCCATGGTTGCGGGCGTCGGTTTTCCTCAGGACAAAGGCGGAATTCTTAAATATGCCGACGAAATCGGCCTTGATCATGTGCTCGCAGTATTAGAGGATCTTTATAGTAAACACGGCGACCGGTTTTGGCCTGCGCCGCGTTTGCGCCGTATGGTAGGCGCCAAATTTTTCGGCAAGAAGAGCGGCAGAGGCTTTTTCGAATACACATAATCGTCATCCTGAGCGATCCTAAAGGACTACTTCGTTGAGCGAAGGATCTAGATTCTTCGGCCTTCGGCCTCAGAATGACGGGGAAGGTGCGCATGACGGACTATCAATACGTTAAAACGAAAATCGAAGACAGAATCGCAGTCGTGACTTTGGACAACCCGCCGGTCAATATCTTGACTTCCAATATCATGGAAGAGCTGGATAAAACTTTTACGGAGCTCAATTCAGACGATACCGTTAAAGTCATCGTTTTCACTACCGCAGGAACCAATGCCTTCATTGCCGGCGCTGATATTAAGGAAATTGCCCAGATTGATTCGCCGGATAAAGCCAGGCTTCTTTCAAAAAAAGGACAAGCTGTGTTGAATAAAATTGAGAATTCAAAAAAAACCAATATTGCCGCCATTCATGGAATTTGTGTCGGCGGAGGCAATGAGCTGGTCATGGCTTTTCATATGCGGGTCGCGGGTGAACGGGCCCGGTTCGGACAGCCTGAAATTAATTTAGGAATTATTCCTGGATTTGGAGGGACGCAACGTTTGACCCGTCTGGTGGGTCTTGCTAAGGCCAGAGAGTTGAATTTAACCGGTGATGTGATCACAGCTCAAGAAGCTTTGCGAGTCGGTTTGGTCAATCGTGTGGTGCCGGACGGGGAGCTGATGAAGCAAACCTTGGGTCTGGCGAAAAAAATCGCAGCCAAAAGCCGCGTGGCCCTCGAGCTTTGTGAAGAAGCAATGTGCAAGGGGCTTACAACTTCGCTTGCGGACGGGCTTAATCTGGAGGCCGAACTTTTTGCTAAGGTCGCTGCGAGTCAAGATATGAAAGAAGGCCTTAAGGCCTTTCTTGAAAAAAGACAGCCGAAATTTCAAGATAAATAATCAATCAATGATGCTGGAGGAATTCTCGCAATGAACGTAAGAAAAATTTATATTGCAATGCTGATCGGGATTTTTAGTGTAGCGGCCATTTTTTCAAAAGACGGTAAGAAGGAAGAAAAGCTTGCAAAAGCAGAACAGGAAAAAATCGTGGTGCAGCAAGCGCCGGCGATTGAAGTCAAAGCTGAAATACCTCCTAGGCCTCCAAAAATTGAATCGGTTCCCGATCTTCCGAGACCTTCTATTCCTCAGGCACTTAAAGCTCCCTCGGTGGACCCGAGCATGAACCGGATTCAAAAGGAAATTCAGGAAGTCATCAAATTGAATGAAGAATTGAAAAGCCGGTACAAATCCCAAGCTGCCGAGATCCAGAGAATTAGTGAACAGGCGCGCATTCACCAGAAAATTTTACAGGATATGAATCAAATGCCGCGAAAAGTGCCGGTGATCAAACCCCAGGATACCGAAGAGCTTTTAAAGCAGGAAAAACTGCGGGTGATTGAACAGGATACCGAGGCCAGCCGGAAGTTTATCGAAGATTTGAAGAACGCTCCTCCTGATCAGGCAGCGCCTCCAGCAAAGGCGGATTCCGCGGCCAAAGCTTCTTAACTTTCGTGATTCATCATCCTTATTCCATTGCGGATTCACGATGATACGATATCCGGAAGAAGATTTTAATCTCGTCCAAATTTTCCTCGATCGTGTTAAGCGTTATGGAAATCGTCCCGCCTTATATGACCGCCCTTCGGGAAGATATACGCCCTGGAGCTGGAATGAATGGGCCCTCGAGGTAAAAAGAACCGCCCTCGGTTTGCGGCATTTAGGTGTTAAAAAGGGCGATCGGGTTGCTATTCTTTCCGAAAACCGGCCGCACTGGACTTTTGCCGATTTAGGGATTCTCAGCCTCGGCGCTGTCACTGTTCCCATTTATCCGACTTCATCCGCGCGGGAAATCTGCTATATCCTTGAACATGCTGCCACCCGCTGTATTTTTGTTTCCAGCCAACTGCAGTTTGAAAAAATCCGGGCTTTTCTGGATTCAAGCCCGTTAATTCAAAAAGTCATTCTGTTTGATCCGGGGAAAGAACCGCATGAAAAGACGATCTCATTTTCAAAGCTTGTCGAAAAAGGCGGGCTTGAAGAACTCAATAACAGCGATCTTTATCTTCAAATGGTGCGGGCCGTAAAACCGGAGGATTTGGCCACGCTTATTTATACTTCCGGCACCACCGGCCCGCCGAAGGGGGTGATGCTGACCCATCACAATTTTGTGGCCAATGCCCTTGGCTCGCGTGAAAAAATTCATGTTACCGAGAAAGATATTGCGCTTTCTTTTCTTCCGCTGAGCCATGTTTTCGAACGTCTGGCCGGCTATTACTTCATGCTTTTTTATGGCGCAACGATCCATTATGCCGAGAGTATGCAGACAGTGCCCGAGGATTTGGTCCGGGTCCGTCCGACGGTGGCTGCGAGTGTGCCCAGGCTTTATGAAAAAATGTATGCACGTATTCTGGAAACCGTAGAGAGCGCTTCGCCTATCCGGCGTAGTCTCTTTGCCTGGGCCGTAAAGACAGGCCGCCAAAGGTCGCGGGCGCGTATGGCTGGCGAGGCCTTGGGGCCGGCCCTTGCGTTTAAATTTTTCCTGGCCAAAAAACTTGTTTTTACAAAACTAAAAAACCGCCTTGGCGGAAGAATACGGTTTTTTATTTCCGGCGGTGCGCCGCTTGCCAAAGAACTCGCCGAATTTTTTTACGCCGCGGATGTGTTAATCCTCGAAGGCTATGGCCTCACTGAAACCTCCCCGGTGATGGCAGTTAATTCCACCAAAAAATTCCGCTTTGGAACAGTCGGGCAAATTCTTTCGAATGTGGAAGTCAAGATTGCCGAGGACGGTGAAATTCTTACGCGCGGGCCGTGCATTATGAAGGGGTATTATCAAAATGAGTCCGCAACGCGCGAGGCGATGGAAGGCGAATGGTTCCATACGGGGGATATCGGCCTTTTAGACCCTGACGGCTTTCTGAAAATTACTGACCGTAAAAAAGATATTATCGTGACATCCGGAGGGAAAAATATTTCTCCGCAGAATATTGAAAGCCTTGTCCTCGGCGATAAACTCTTTTCCCAGATCGTTGTCGTTGGAGATAAAAAGAATTATTTAGTGGCGCTTGTCGTTCCGAATCGAAATGAAGTCGAGCATTACGCGCAAACTCACGGGCTGGATCGTATTACCTGGCGGGAAATTTTATGCCGGCAGGAAATTTATGATTGGATCAAGTCCCGGCTTGATGAAAGAACCAAAGATTTGGCCCATTTTGAACAAATTAAATACATGACACTTCTTTCCGAAGAATTGACTTTGGCCAATGGGGAACTGACCCCCACTTTGAAGATCAAACGCAAAGTGGTGATGCAAAAATATCAGCTGCTGATCGAAGGCCTTTATCGTAATCGGGAACCTCAAATCCGTCATGACAGACCTTCAGAATCCTGATTCTTGCGTCTGGGAAGAAGGAATGTTTTTTGCCCAGGACCATCTCAAGCTTTTTTATCGAATTCATATCCGCCCTGGTGCCGCTAATACGCTTGTCATTCTGCATGGTCACGGCGAACATTCCGGCCGCTACGATAAATTTACCCGCATCCTTGAAAAGGAAAATCTCAATATTGCGGCCATGGATTTACGCGGAAGCGGCCGCTCCGAAGGCCGTGAAGTGTATGTGGAATCTTTTCAGGATTATCTGGCAAATCTCTCTTCTTTTATTCAATTTTTGAAACTTCGTTACGGAATTCATGAAAAAGTCATTTTGTTGGGCCACAGCCTTGGCGGTTTGATTGCGATTCATTGGGCCATGGAACATCCCGAGGCGATCAAAGGCATGATTCTTTCTTCGCCCTGCTTGGGACTGCGTTTGCCGCCGCTTCTCGTGCGTTTCAATGATTGGATGAACCGGTATTTTCCTAAATTCCTTTATCAAAATCCGGTTTATCCGCCGCATCTGACGCATAATCCGGAAGAGGTCATTCAATACAAAAAAGACCCTCTCATCAAAAGAAAAATCACTGTCCGGCTCATCGATGAAATGTTAAAATCGATGGACCTTTTAGAGCAAAAAGGTAAAATCCGTTATCCTTTTCCGGTTTATATTCTGTCTGCGGGAATGGAAAAAGTGGTGGATTTTTCACGGACCAAGGATTTTTTTCAAAAGCTCGATGTGCCGGACAAGGATATCGTGATCTTTGACGGTTATTATCATGAAATTTTCAATGAACTCGGACAGGAAAAGGTCTTTGAGGCATTGAAAGAAAATATTCGCAGAATCGCGGGCCCGCCCCCTTCGGGGGCTGCTCGATAAATTCAAGTGATTATTCGACTTCGCTCAGGATGACACCGGAATTTGTCGAACGCGGTACTAATAGCTAAGTTTAAATTTTCGAATTATAGTTGTCTTTCTCTCAATATTTCATGGGCCCGTCCTAAAGGACGGCTCAGCAGTGGTTGAATGGCTGTTAAGTTTTGCAGTTCGAATTGAAGTTATCTTGTTCTAAACATTCCGTGGGCCCGTAGCTCAGCTGGGAGAGCGCATCGTTCGCAACGATGAGGCCAGGAGTTCGATCCTCCTCGGGTCCAGATTTTCCTCCTCAAAAAGCCAATAGTAAAATACTTCTTTTTATAACTTTTTATAACAATTTAATAAATAAACTAAAAATTATACATAACCTATTTATAGTCATGGTGTTAGAGGTGATTGTATTGACAGAATGAGGCTTGGCATGTATACTTCTTTATCACTTTTATTAACCATTAAATAATCTTATAACTCACGACATCGGTTATTTGTTAGCTATCCTCATCCTTGGCGTAACGTATAGAGAAAAATATTAAACCAGAGGACAGCAAACCCTTATGATGGAATGGCAAAAACCAAAGACGAAGCCTTGGCTTCGTGTTACCGCGTTTTTGACCGCCCTGATTTTTACGTACAACACGTGCTGGGCGGATAATGCCAGTCTGATCCATTCCAATACGCAAAAAAATAACCTTCCCGCCTCAGACATTGCTTCCGCTGCAATGACTTCCGCGCCGAAATCATTTTTCGATTCGCTTCAACTTTCCGATTCGATAGGCCAGATCAAAAGCACATTTCAAGGTTCCCGAAGCCGCATTATCGTCCACATCCAAGATGCTCACGTGAACGAGGAGGCCCAGCGTAATATTGCCAATATCATCGATTATTTTGCGGCCAACCACGGACTTCGCTGGGCCAATCTGGAAGGCGCTGACGGGGAACTCTATACCGAACTATTTTCCATTTTCCCCGATCAAAAAGCCCGGCGTGATGTGGCGGATTATTTTTTAAAGCAAGGCCGCCTCACCGGTCCTGAATATTTGGCGGTGACGAGCCGTTCGGACCTCAAGCTTTACGGAATCGAAGACAAAGCAATTTATGAGGAAAACCGGCAGGCTTACCTGGATTCTTTGGAATATAAAGACCGTGACGAGGCCGTGCTTTCCGAGCTCGAAAAAGTTTTGAATGGCGTCACTCGCTTTGTGTTTTCACCGGAACTTCGAGAACTTAACCGACGCCGTTCCGGCTTTTACGAAGAAGGCCGCGAGCTTGTGGCCTATGTCCGTTACCTGGTCGAAACAGCCGGTAAGCTTAATATCACACTGGATGATTATCCCGGCCTTCATTCGCTTCTCTCCCTGATTGACCTCGAAAAGCAAATCGATTTTGACAAAGCGGAAACAGAGATTTCTCAGCTGACCGATGATCTCAAGAAAATCCTTTCACGCGAAAAACTTTCCCGCTTTCTAACCAACACTATTCAGTTCCGCATGAAAAAAATGAAGCGGGCGGATTATTACGGCTATTTGCAAGAAGAAGTGCAGGGACTGCCGCCAACCGGTGCGCCGGCAGGGGGATACGAGAACGTCCTCCACTATCTGCAGTACATGCGCCTTTTTGATTCCATTCAGCTCGATGTGTTTGACGAAATTGAAGGACTGGAAAAGGGCATCAAAAATAAACTTTTCCGCAATCCAACCGAAGTCACGCTTGATCATCAATGGCGTTTGTTTGAGATCATGAAAAAGATGTTTGATTTTTCACTGACCAAACAGGACGCCGAATTTTTCTACCGCTACCGCGAAGAATTCAAGGCCTCGACCTTTCGGGATTTCCTGACGCCGCTTTTGGCGCAGTATCATTTCTCTTTCGGACTCCCCGCCAAAATGGAAGTCCTCGACCAGGACCTTGCGCGTATTGAAAAATTTTACGGCGCCGCCCTCAAACGCGACCATATCCTTATCGAGAGAGCGATCGAGAAAATGGAGGTTGAGAACCAAAACATTGCGGCGATTGTCACCGGAGGGTTTCATACGCCGGGCATTGAGAAATACCTGCGTGAGCATGATTATTCCTACATTGTGGTCCAGCCCAAAATTGTGACGGCCATCGATACGAAAAAAGAGGCCGAACTTTATCAGAATGCCCTCCGCCAAAGCCCCATGAACATGGAAAGATTTTTGGTGGAATCTTATTTCCCGCCGAAATCAGCGGTTTTAAACGATCCTCGTTTTCAATTGAGTGCAGGAACAACCATCTTGTCTCAATCCGAAAGCCGTATCGCGCTGCGCAATTTAGTGAAAAATCCGGAAAGTGTTTGGAAAAATGCCCCGCATGTTCACGAAGTTTCTCTTTGGCTTTTGATGCTGATCGTCTCTCTTTTTAATGCGGGTGATGCCTCGGCTCTTCCATCCGTTAAAAATTCACAAATTCCTCCGGCAGATCAAAGATTGATGAAACGTATTCTAACGCCTTTCCGCCGCATCGTTTTTGATGATCAGGGAAATAAAGCCTATTCAAAAGATGCGCGTGGAAATTACTGGGCCATTGCGCAATATCGTCAGAACTCACGCAGTGAAGTCCGGGCTGCTTTTGGCGGACGCCGTTCTAATTTTGAAACGATGGAAGTCGGATTGGCCGGTGACCGTAATCTCTATGCTTCGATTATTCCCGCCCACCTGGTTTCTCGCGAAGTCCTTTCCCGAATGGAAGCGCAGCAAAAGCGCGCGGAAATGAGAGTAAAAGTGTCGGGTGATTTAGAAAAGATTTTGAGTGTCGTTGAGGAAGGCCGTCGGCCTCTTACGATTCAAAATTTTTACACAGATTATCGAACAGGGCTTATCGACGAAGCTGAATCTGAATATGCGGCGTGGCTGCTTCTTCATGTCCTGGGCCTTCGAAGCGAACATATTTTAAAGTTAGAAATAAAATGGGTAGAGGCTCAACCGCCGGCCGGTTATGTCAATTTTCTTGAGAATACAGAAGACATTATTCTCGACAGACAAGCCGGAAAACTTGTTGATCGAGTTTTAGATTTTATGGGGATTGAAGAGGCGAAAGAAACAAGAGATGATTTAAAAGCCAGGATTCATCAGGAGCTTTTTGGAGAAGACGGCATTATGCAATTCATTCGTAAAAAATCGCCTAAATCTTCCTTGCTCAGCGATAGAATATTGGCCGAATTACAAGTCGATCACACGATTCTGCTCAAGTCATCTGAAGCCAGCCAAGTGACTCCAGTGCCGGGAACTCCGGTTGTTGAACAAGCAGTGAAATCGGAACCTGTTATTCCAGCGGTTTCCGCTAAATCTACAGAAGGAACGAAGACTATTCCTGCTACGGTTGCGGGGGAAGCTCCTGCAACAGACAAGCCGGCGGAAAGCGCTGTGAAAGCAGTAGAACCAGCAGCCGTAAGCCCTCCAGCGCCAACTCCTCAGGCGCCGAAGAGTTTCATTCAAAAAATATTGGCATTTTTTGGAGTGATTTTGGTCAGCTGGTGGCTGACACCTCTGCGATGGACTTTTCGTCAATTGCGAGAAACCGTCACAGAAAAAAATAAAGCGCGTGCCGACAAAAATGCCGCAAAACAGCTTGAGGTTCGAAGAAAATTGGGTGTTGAAGCTACGGCGCTAGGTCTTTCAGCGGACAAGTTAGCCGATAGGAAAACAACCGAAATACAAAAGATGATTAAGTCCGCAAGAAAAATCGGGGGCATTTTTGCCGCTGCCCAGAAAAAGTTAATGAAAGGCCTTGTTAAATTAGAAAAAACAAAACCGAATGTAACCACGGCCGCTGCCTATACAGCCCAGATTATCGCTTATCTTGGCGCCGAAGGCGTGATTGCAAAAACAATTGCAGACGTTGAAGCGGGCATTAAAAAGAAGCAATCGTTCGCAGGAATTTATGAGCAAATAGGGGGCCGTGTCAGGGATGAGTTTGAAACCTCGCTCGAAAAAAAGCTTCGTAAATTATTGGAACCGGTAGAAACCCTCGGTCTTATTCCTGCGGTTGAACCGCCTGCGCCAACGAATAAAGATCTTTTACCCATTCTTCAATCTGAAATGCGCAGTAACCTCGATGATTTGCACAAGCGCGCCTTAGCATTACATGCCGCGGCGGAAGCTGCCGCTAAACAAGTCCAGCCGCAGCCCGAACCCCTTGTGACGCCGGAGCCAACACCAGTAGAGTCAGCACAATCTGTAACTGCAACACAGGAAGTTGCGGCGGTGGAGGAGCCGGCACAAGTTCCTGCGGTCGAGAAATTCAGATCGACACTATTCGAGATTGTTGATTGGACCGTTAAAATTGCAGCCTCTATACTTGTTGGCAGAATCGGAGCTTGGATCATCACTTTTCTTATTTTGAAAATGAGTGCCGGACCGGTTGAAAGGCCGGTGACTCCACTGACTCCTCCGGCCCCGGCTGCGGCAAGAGTTGAGCTTGCGGTCAATGAAATACCGGAGCGAAAAGCGTTGCCGGCAGTTCTTCCCAATGTGGAAGGGGAAAAGCCGGGATTGCAAGGTCCCGAAGCTCCGCCCACAGACCGTATCCCGGTTGAACCAACAATTCCGCTTCGCCCGAGTTCCACTCCCGAGGCGCCAAAGCCATTTGATCCGAACTCATTACCGGACGTACCCAAAGTTGCAGATACTCCTGATCCAAAGGCCACTCAGCCAAAACAAGCGAAACAAGCTTCAGAAGAAGTGGAAGCTCGAATGAGAGCCGAGAGGGAAGCGAACCTCAAGCATATTCATAATTTGAGACGGGCTTTTGAATCGGGAATTCTGAATCGGGCGGCTATTGTTCCTGGCCAAACCGTGGTCAATCCAAAAGAATTCAGAATGGGATTTGATGCTAGCGGCAGAAAATTTTCCTATGCGGAGTTACACAAGGCATGGAAACCCGGAGACGGTAATCTTCTTATGTTTATTGAGAGAACGGACGGAAAAACGGAAGATGAAATAATTACACCGGAAATACTGGGCCAATTAGAAAAAGTGGCCAGACCAAAATCTCCCGGACATCGTTCCGTGACAATTTATGTCATTCCGGTTCCGGAAGGATTTTTTAGAACTCGCTATCCAAACACGCACGGAAATATTGTAACAATTTTTAATCGCCATCCTATTTTTAATGGCTTGCCGCCTGACGAAGTTGTTGCCAAGGATACAGAAAGACCACCGGTTGTGCTTGGCCCTGGGGTATCAGACCTGAATTTTTCCACTCCCATCAGATTGCCAAACGGTTCTGTGGTTAGGACGCTTAAGGATCTTATGCAGCATTATGATTCTGTGCGAATTGATGTCGTGGCAGAGTGGTGCACGCAATGCCCCAGTAATGTCAGAAATTTGGCGGATAATGCTGCGACTCTACGCGCGCAAGGAATTTTCCCTATTGTGGTTGCGACGGATCCAGGGGATGTGCGTAAGATTCCAACCAGTGCGAATTGGGCGAATAGTCTGGGAGATTTACCTTTAACTTCGGCGGCTATTAATGTTTCACAATATCCTACCGTCATTGATTATGTAAATGTGAACAATGTCACGCAGCGGCGTTCAGAACTCAGAAGTGTAATTCCTGCTGCGCCAAGCACAGGATCAGTTCCTGATTATAGCCGCTTTCAGCCCAAAGCATGGATGTCGTGGGTGAGATTGGGCGTGTTGTTGATTTCCGGCGTGATCGTTTATTTTTTTATCGCTGTTCCGCTTGCACCTTATCTGGCAACTTATTTTGTAACCACTTTGATTCAGCCGCTCATGGGCGTGTTTTTGTCGAAAATCGCCATTCTTATGATTTCTATTGGTTTGATGCATATGGTCATGAACTTAATTGATACAATCAGCGGTGCTTTCCGCACGAACGGTCCTCCGAGCGTTTTTTCGAGAAAAGATGTTATGCTCGATTATCTTTTGGCGCTCGGCATTACGCGCGAAGACCGGGATGCTCTTTTAGAACGCAAAGGCTACACGGTTGACAGTGTTTCAACCCGCAGGCTATGGGCCATTATCCGGCAAATCGAGCGCAGCCAGGAAGAAACGTTTGAATTGAATGAACAGGTACATCATCAAAAAGCGCGCGGGCCCCGGAATATTTTTTACCATATTCGAATGGTTTCAAATCAGGGCCCTGAACACCCGATTTGGGGGAAACTGCCGTATTTGCCCCAGGCCGCTGTGATAGGATTTGGCAAATGGGCCAGCCAAAATTTCACCTCTTTGAAGAGTATTGCGACGATGGTCTTGGCTATTCCCATGATTCCCTATCACTTGGCGGAAAGCTTTTTCCTGACCTTTTTCCTCCCGCAATTCAAATGGAATTTTTTAAGCCTCCGGCCCAATCAGCTCCGGCCCGAGCAAGTCTTGCGCATGATTGATTATTATTTGCCCCAAGCACCGCCAAAACCGCGGCCTTCGGCGGACCGCTTTATGATTGGCGTAGAATTTATACGCGGCATTTTATGGGACAATGCCATTATTCACCGCGGCTCCTCTCGATTTTTGAGTAAACGTCTTTATCTTTCCGGCATTGGATTGGTCGGCTGGTATTTTGTTCTTCGCTATGTTGAATTTCTTATGATCCCCGTTTTTCCAGCCATCGCAGGCCTTCATTTTTTTACATTTTACGCCTGGATTTCTTCCGTCATTACCGTCATCGGGCTGTACGCGCCAAAATATATTGCTAAGCTTCAGCTGCAGTTTATCTCCAGGAAATGGGTCAAAGACACCAACGAGGATATGGATGCTCAGATCCGCGCGGACCTGCAGAAACTTGCAGATGTTAATTTGCTGCAAAGTAAAGAGTTCGGTTTGGTGCTGGAAGCTTTTATGAAAAAACTTGCTGCATCAGATGCGGTCACGCAGCAGGTAACTTACGCATTTCTTCAAAAACATTTGGAACCGTTGATTCGCTGGAAACGTCTTGCCCTTACGACCGAAGCAGACTACGCCTATTACGGCAAAATGATACGTCCGGAAAGCACCGGCCCTCCAACTTATAGTTATCGGGCTTTAAGTATTCCCGTTCTTGGTCCTATTCTCAGTTGGATCGCGACTCCTTACGCTCTCAGATCTCTTTGGTCTTTTTTGTTCAGCCCCAAAACCTATTTTGAATTTCTTCCTGCCATGATTTTCTGGAATTCTCTCGGTATGAGCTTAGTGCTGCCTTTGGAAATTGAATTCGCGATGGAAGGCGGCGCATGGATTGATACCAAAGTGGATTCCGTCACGGATCATAAATGGCGATCAGTGAGCGATGAAGGCGAAGCCATGGACCGGGCTGCCCAAGGTGCCAATACTCCGGACGGGATTCTCAAAGCTGTGGCTCTTCAAGCGCAGCCCAATGGTTTAAGCCTTGAGGAAACAGAAGTCCTTCATGCTCTGACGAAAGAGAAAACCGTGCATGAAGTATTGGATCTCAACATTCAGGGAAAAGAAGATGAAGCCGCGCAGATCTTAAAAGATATAGTGCATGAAGAAACGCATCGGTTTAAAGCAGTGCATACCCTTGTTTCCATGATCGAAGTTGAAGCCTTGGGTATGGGCGGTGAAGTGTCTTCGGCCGTCAAAGAAATGGCCACTCGTTTGTTTGGAACGGCGCCTACACTGCCTGATGGAACGTCGATTATCCTTCCTTATTATTCCCAGCGCGAGCAACTTGCGATGCGTGATTTGAATATTTCGATGTATCAAATGTCCATGAGCGATTATGCCCACGATGTTGCCGAAAAAATATCGGGCGCAGAAAAAGAGGTATTGGAATCAGAAATTTTGGCTTTGAGAACAGACCCCAAGATTGAGTCACAGGGAAGCCTGTATGTTTATGAACTTGCACTAAACCGTTTTGCCGCGAAAAAACTGGGTCAATCGAAAGACAGTGCCGCGGACATTCAGAAGAAAATCAAAGAGAACCGGGATGCGATTGAGAATCATGACTCTCAGCGGAATATTCAAGAAGCGATGTATCTGATTGATCAAATCGTAACGGGAAAATTCGTCGATAGTACAGGCCGCCATCTTGATTTTGTTTGGGAGAAGGATCCGGCGACCGGCGCAGTCAATACGCGCTTTGAACGTGCTGATCCCAGCAATCCTCAAAATCACGATTCATTCGTTTATGAAGGGCAGTGGACAAAGAAGCCTGCAGACGAAAGTTCCCTCGTTGCAATTTATCACTACGTCAATGACCGGCTGCACTCGACCACCCGAGTCGAAAAGGGTGTAAAGACCGTTTATTATCACCAGCCGGTTCCGGGGAAAGACGAGATTCGGCCGACGGCTGTTGTGAAACTCAAAGAAGACGGCAAAACCGTGGACCTGGCTGTTTTTATTACTTACGAAGGAGATGAAGTTCTCTCTGATTATTATGATTTTTCAGCACCTACCCCTATGGAAGGATTGGCCGCATTTTTGAGCTCCACGAAGGACATGATGACTACTCTTTCAGATTCTGCGCAAGCCAAAATCGAATGGGCTAAAAATTTGATTCCTCAGGATATAAAAGACGCATTCAAGAAGGACTTAGCAAAGACGATCGAAATTAAAGACGGCGTGCCCCAGCGGCCGGTATTAAGGCCTTTTGTCCGCGAAGTAAAAAATCAGCAGGGCGTAGTGATTCGAAAAGAATCGACCGGGATAGAAGACGGAAAAAATGTTCGTTTAGTCGTGGAAGAACGCGAAGGCGATCTTATAAAAAGCCGTACTCTTTATCCCGACGATCTCGAGCGCCGCGAAAACCGCATGCTCAATGCGGCAGGGCTTCCCACCCGCGTAATGACCAAAAATTATCTTTATGAAATTACTTATAATGACAAAGGTGAAAAAACAGCAGTGTTAGAGTCTCGTAAAAACGCCCAGGGGTTATTTGTTCTCATTGTCCAGCGTTTTTATGAGAATGGCAAGGAAGTCCGCATTGTGCAAGCCCCTGGGGATCCCATCAATGCGACAACCACTTTTATTTTGAAAAATCTATTGGGAGAAAGGGCAAATCAGCGGATTGAGCGTGTTTATAAAGGTGTTCAACTTGAGGATTCCAAGGATAAGGCCTATATCGACCGCGAATTTGTCCGCCGGGATGAGAAAAGCGAATGGCTTTTGAAAGAAGAAAGCAAATTCGGGTTTGAAAAAGACAAACCGGTGTTGGACCATCTCGAGCGATTTTTTATTGATTTTGTTACCGGAGAGTATTGGCGCGAATATTTGGAGACCCGCAATACTATTCAGAAATTTTCCCGCAGCCTTGATCAAAAAGGAAAATTGCAATTTTGGATTGTGGATGATTATGAAAAATTAGCAGCAGGCAAAGGATTGCTATCTCCGCTGCTGCTTCTTCCCCAAGTAACCGGGGAGGGACTATCTCATCCAGGACCACAGCCCGGACCTCCTCCTCAGAAAGAAGCCCTCGAGGAAAAAGAAAAATCAGAAGAAAAGCCGCGTTGGCTCAGCCGCCGCGGTTATGACCCTCAAGAAAGAGTGGTGTGGCAGACAGCCAATCCCGATACGCCAGGGGCCATCACGCTCTATCAAGATCCAAGCTTCGCCGATGGATCTTACAATGTTCGTTATTATCAGGGACAGGTCGACGGGGTTGAAAAGGACATCGACACTAAAGCCCATCCTCTGTTAAGAAATGTTCTATTTAACGAGGCCCATCAAGTGATTAAACAAGAAGAGCTTAATCCCAAAACCGGGAAAGTGGCCACCACATTCTATTTTGAAAATGGAATTCTGCAGCGCTATACCCGGCACGGCGAAGATGGAAAAGTTCTCGCAACGCATGTGAGTAAGAAAAATCGCGACTTCACGCGCACTGAAAATATCTTTTTTCAAGATATTCCTGCTGCGCCCACGACAGAGGAAGAGTGGACTTCCTATATATCCTTCCGGGTTAAAAACAATCTCGATCAATTGGCGGAGTGGGCCAAGGATTGGAAACTCAAAGACGGGATTAAAACCAATAAGCCTGACGCGGCCATGCGCGAAGCCAAGCGGCTTACCGACAAAGCCAAAGAGGACCAGGAAAAAGCGGAGCAGGCCGCTAAGAAAGTAGAAGAACTTAAAGCAAAACGCGCTCGGGAAGAAGAACTCAAAAAAGCGGCAGATCTCAAAAAGGCTGCAGAACCCGTACCGGTGCAACCCAAAAAGGCAGATGAACCCGCGAAGCCCGGAGAAGCCAAAAAAATAGAAGAGCCTAAAAAACCGGAAGAAGCTACAAAGCCAGCGCTTGCAACGGAACTGCCGCCCGATTTAGAAAAATTGCGTCAAATTCATTTGTCTATGGACGAGAGAGAAAAAAAATGGCCTCAAGCTCTGTTTGAAGAGGGAATTAGAGTAGGCGTACGCAGTGACGGCACTACCGTGATTTCGGTTACCTTTAATATTCCTCAAGGCGGTGATCCTGACCGGGAAGCTCGAACGAAAAGAGTGGAAGCTTACTTTGGCAATGAGAAAGCAGGCCGGGTTTATAACTATGCCCTTCAGCTTGGAACAAGAGTGGGGAATGCGGTAGGCTTGCAAGTTGGAACAGAAGTTGGAAGAAAAACATGGAGCAGGTCTAAGGGGGAAGCTGCAGGAAGAGCGGCTGGAGAAGCTGCGGGCAAAGCCGCGGCGGAAGCATGGGGACGCGGTTTTCGTACCGATTTGGAGAGAATTAAAGCTTTGGCGATTAAAATTTCTGCGGATCCCGAAGCTTGGGGAGTAGAACCCGATACTCAAAAGCTGGGGGATGATTCAGGAAAATTGTGGGCCCGGTTCACAGCGCATATTCTTCCTACGGGGCAGGCTTATATCGTCGATCAAAATGGGAGAATTCTTACCAGTAAGCAAAATGAAAAAGCCAATATCAAAATTCAGGGAGTGACCACCAGCGGACAAACCCGGGCGGATGAACTAAGAACTATTTTTTCAGATAAATCGAGCAATATACAAATTGCCGCAGCAAGTCCGATCCGGCCAATCTCTGCTCAAACAGAAAAAGAAGCTCCAAAGCAAGTTGCGCAAGCAACTCCGAAAGCTGAGGCTCCTAAAGCAACAGCTCCCAAGG
Organism: Candidatus Omnitrophota bacterium; assembly: GCA_016196555.1. Lineage (GTDB taxonomy): Bacteria > Omnitrophota > Omnitrophia > Omnitrophales > Aquincolibacteriaceae > JACPXK01. Next base: position 24,040 of record JACPXL010000014.1, read on the forward strand.
CTGCCGTCGTAGATCCTTATGAAGCGCAAATCCGTGAAGCTGAGGCGCAAGCCGCCGCGCTGAAAAAACAGGCTGAAGAATCAGCGGCCAAAGCGGCTGAACAGAATTTGAAAGTGGAACAAATGCACGGCGGCACGAGCTCATGGAAAGTTGTTAACGGGGTTCCTGTTTTTAGTGGGCCGCAAGATGATCTCAAAGGAGAATCTCCTCTGGATGTGATCGGCCGGACGGTCCGTGCCGCAGCGCTCAATCATGAAGCTCTGGATGGTCCCGCCATTGAAGAACGTATTCAAAAAGAAATTCTGAAAATGATTTATAGCGGATTGTCTTTCGAAGAAATGGTGACTATCAGCAGCATCAATGCTCAGAAGTGGAGAGAAGCTCATCCCGAAGAAGAGGCCCCTGAGCCGGAGAAAACAGAGTCTGGACAGATCAGCACGACCAAGGTCACACCGATCCCGCCTCTTCCTCCCGCGGCTGAACATATGAAAGAGACGACTATGCCTGTGAAGGACCTTTTTGAAGGAATGCCTGTAAAAGTTGAAGGCGTTCAGGGCAATCTCTACTTAAAAGAAACGCTTCCCAATAAAGTGAAAGAATATATGGATAGCGGCCATATGCACAATTTCTTCCAGGCCGCACCCACAGTGCAGGATGGCCAGTTGCGGGCCATTATGATGGAATGGTATTACGATGACGGATTGACTCGCGTGGGCAAAGCCATTGAAATTTTTCAACGCGCTTATCTGGACGCGAAAAGTAAACTTCCGACTGATCGAGGTCCTCCGACGCCGGATGTGGAACGTCAAATCCGCAAACAAGCTCTCGAATATGCCATTGGCTATTTGTCCGATTCGTTTGTTAAACATCCTTCTTATCGCCAGCACTTTATAGAACAAGCCGCCAATGCCGCAGCGACAAGCGGTCCCATGGGCGCGGCTTCGGAAATCCCGCAAGCCGTTGAGGCCTTCTCGGAGAAGGGCATTGCCAGAGCGCAGGCTATGTTCCGGGAATTACTGACTCCTGTGACGGAGGTTGAAGAAAATGAAATCACGGGAGAAAATATTCGTCCTTTCGAACCTAAATTATCTTATAAGGCCGAGCCTTATTCCGTCAGCAATCTTTCCCTCAAAGAAAAAATAAATTTCGATATCGCCAAAGCCGATGGCAGTGCCTTGCCCTTTGAAATGCTTGCGCCCGGCAAAGCCGTTATTTTGGTCTATGCTAACCGTGATAACACTCAATTAAGACCCATCATCGCGCGGCTCAATGAAATTCAGCAGCGTTTTTCCAAAGATAATGTCCAAATCGTCTTTGTATATCCCAGAGCGGTTGACGAGACTTTGCGCGCCTGGATGCAGCGGGAAAAAATGCAATTTCCTGTTTTTCACGATGCGAAGGGCGATCTGGGATTAAAACAACCTGTTGTACGAGTGTTGGACCGGAATGGAAAAGAAATTAAAAATCAAATTCCCTCGGACAATGACATTCGAAAAATGCTGGGGCAGCCTACGCAGGAAGGTCAGGCCGAAAAAATCCGGCTTTCCAATGAGCAGGTAAGAGCTGCCCAGGCCTTTAACGCCAAACTTCAGGAGCTTTCCACAATCGATGCCAGAAAATATTTGCAGGGCATCGGAGCGGACACGCGCAACTTAAAAGATGAACAAGTTCAGCAAATGGCTGAAGAGCATATGCTTCGATGGATACGGCTCAGCCATAAAAAAATTATCGATGAGCGCTGGCCGGGTTATGGCTACTGGGATGAATCCAACGCGAATTTGCCGGACCATAAAATTCAAGATTCGAATCTGAGACAAAGCCTGCGCGAAGAAGCCGTCAATAGAATCAATGGAGAAATCAAACGGCGAGGCTGGATGAAGCCGGCCACCATTGACAGCCTGACGGTGGAGCAAGTCTGGATTTTGTCCCAGTGGCAATTGCAGCCGGACAAACGTCTCAAAGATATTTTCCAAGCCCGCGGGCAGGTTGAAGTCACTCAATATAATGATATTAAGGAAAGAATGTTCCGCGTGGGTATAGGAATGAGTTTGCTTTCCTTCCCTCCGATTCCCGGTTTGATTCTCCAGTTTGGTTTTTCCCGAACGGTCTCACAATCTGCTCCCACGCAGCCCTATGACGTGGAAAAAATGAGGCTGGGCTATGACGTCGGTCTGACGCATGAATACGTGGCGATTAAAAATCAAATGTTTTATATTTCCACGATTGAAGCGGAAATGAGCAGTGCCGAAGCGCGGGCAGGAAGGCTTCAGTTTGAAAGGGCGAGGGCCAAAAAAGTTTACGAGGCAGCTGTCCGTAATAATGACGCCACCGCCAAAAATTATTTTCAGGTAGACCTGGAACTTAGAAAAGGCATTCTTCGCGCCCAGGAAGAACAAGAAAAGGCCCGGAATAAATTACGGACTTTGCTCCGTGCTCCGATGATGCTGGCCTGGCCTTCTCAGAAAGAGGGAGAGAAGGACGCCCAGACTGCAAAAATTGGTTTTGCCAAGCCCATCAAAACCGTGGATTGGAAAGCGGCTGAACAAGCGATACGTCCTGACGGCACGGTGGACATGGACAAATTTTACCGGGCTTCAAACATCGACCGCGAATCAGCCAATGCCATTTTACGGTCTGCCGGAATTGTCATCAATGCCAACGACCTTTCTCATACGCTTGAAATTCAGAATGCGCGGGCGAATGCGCTTTTCCGGGTGACGGAAGCCCAATATCAAATTGCTTCTAAGCTGCCGGAAGTCAAAGTCACCAAACAAGTCGCATTTCCTTTTCCGATTTCCTTCAGTGTTTCTAAATTAACCATCTACCGGAATCTCAATACTGTTTCGCCGCGGGAATTTGCCAAGGCGGTCAATTCCATACAGCAGGTTTACTGGCTGCGCCATCAAGTCGAACAGGAAGCGACCGACGCCAAATTGGTTGCTAGGCAAGCAACGCGGAATGTGAATGCTTGGAATGAGTCTCTCAAGACAATCGAGAAGAAGTCTCTCGATTTAGACATAAGCCGTGCCCAGAGAAACTTGAACTCTTCCAGCGAAACATTGGATACCGCGGAGCGGCATAGTTATTTCGAACAGCGCATACTGGGTGAAAGCGCCCGCTTTAACAAAGCGCTTACCTCACTCGAGGGAGTGAGCGCGCGGGCAAAACATATTGAAAACCGGCTCGTGACGAATTTCGGCCTTACTCCTCAAAATGCCAATGAGCAGCTCCTTGCGATGACTGACGAAACGATGAAGGAAATGGCGAATAAAGAATATCCGGAAATTATTCGCATGACTCATAAGGTGATCTTTGAAGTCATCATTGCGCATCCTTCCTGGGTTGAGCAGGCGATGAAAACTTATGAGGCCAAAGCTGTGCAATTGGGCAGCCCTAAAGAAGGCTTTATGGCGGTTGTCCGAGATCTGCAAGCGCAGGGAAAATTAAAAACGGATGGTTTAGAAGTGGCGCAAGAACTTGCGGACCAAATCGAAGACAAGCCCGAAACTTTAGCGCTTGATAACCCGGATGAAGTTTTTAATCTGGCCGTTAAAAATGATCCGGCTTATGCCATGATTCAAAGCAATATCATGGCCGGAAAATATAAATTAGTCGACGCGCTGGTCAAGCAGCCCTATTTTCAGGTCCGAAAAATTCAAGCGACTCCGGCTGAAATTGTTGATGCGGTGATTAAAACAGGCGGAGTTAATTACGATCAAATCAAGCTCGAGTCTTACGAGAAAAAAATCCAGAACTATAAGGATACCAGTGCTGCCTACAAAAAATATGTGCAGGACCACAACGCCTATTATGCAAAGAAGACCGGCCCCATCCCAGCGCCAGTCATTGATGCCGGCATTAAACGCGGCTTTTTAGCGGAAGCCCTCGCTTCGGAATTTGAAGCCATTTACCATCGCCATATTATGGAATATATGGAAAGCCCGTGGAAAAATGGCATGAAAATCAGCGCTTGGTTCCGCGAACAAGATCCCGAAACAGTTAATCTAATCGATCTTTTCCACCGCCAAACCTTGGGCCGGGACCAACAAGGCGGTCCGATGATTAATGCCCAGCGCGTTCGTATTGTGCGTGAGTCTTTAAATGAACTTGAAAGCAAAGTGCCCGGACTCGCGGGAGCTTTTGTCAGCGGCGATACATTGTCAAAATTATTGACGGAACATGCCTATTCCAAAGATCAGCGGGAATATCAAAAAAGATATGATGCCTTTGCGCGTCTTCGCCAAAATAGCGCGAACTTTTTAGGGAGTTCGGACGCCATAGGGCTTGTCAACGGCGGCCGGCAAACACCGGAAGAAATGGAAGCCCTGCTCACCGGTAATTTAGAAGAACAAATGAAATATATAAGCCGCCATCAGGCAACCAATATGTCCCAGACTTGGCGGCATATCGAAAGAGACCTGGCCATTCTTTTTCCGGGGGAAAATTTCTATGAGAATGTGAGCGAATTTGATCTTTCCTGGGAAACTCACATGGCGATGCGGGATCTTCAAATTCATCGCGGGCATCAAAAGCAGCGCCGTAACTTTATCGCCAAAACAATTGTCTCTTCCGTCTTTCAGATTATGTCAGCCCAGGAACAAGGGGATTTCTTCCGGCAGGACATTGCCAATGTCAAAAAAGCTAAAGAACTTGTAGAAAAAGAACAAGAGGATTATCGCGTTCGCAGCGGCGGCAAAGAAGACGAACGTTTGAAAGCCCAACTCGGTCAATTGGAAACCGATTTGGCCCAGCGTCAGCAAGGCCTTGACACTTTAAATGACAATCTTGAACTTGCCGAACGGAGCATTCTGAGAATGCTTCCAAGACAAAGCGCCACACGTTTGGGAGTTTTCCGCGATCTAAAATCCTGGAATGATTTTGACAAATGGAGCAGTGAATTCCTCGGAAGAAAATTTGACCGGATCGCGGGTCTTCAAGAAGCAAGAATTTATGAAGCTTATGGCCGCGCCGGTTATTTCTTGGCCATGAACACCAACCGTGAAATGACCAATCTCAAGGGCGGGAACATGTGGCATTTGATTAATAATGAACGTTATTGGGTCGACGGCCAGAGACAAAAAGAAATTGCGCTCGGCCAGGCAAAAGGTCTGGCCCTTTGGGAAGTTTCTAAAATTCAGCGCAAGCAGGCCGATGTGAGTTATTACGGCATCCGGCGCGGCGTCGAAGAATCGATAGGATTTATCAAACCTCAGCGTGATTTGACCTTTGTTGAAAATTTAGATCCTGCCAATCCACCCAAAGTGGAAACGCCGTTTGAACATGCCTATGTCAGTTTGGTTTTGGACCAGATTTGGCGCGGACAAAATCTCTTGTCAGATGATAGGACCCGCCCGCTTGGAGAACAAAAATTCACGAGCAGATTTTTACAAATAAGCGGTGTTTTAGAAAAAGACCCCGGAATTCAGAATGCCGCAACCCTAAAGGCAGTGATTGGCTGGCTGAAGGAATTCGGCATGATTTATGATGCGGAATTAAAAGAATTAAGCGAAGCCGAAGAAAAGGCAAAAATTCGCGCGATTTTTATCGCTTTGCGAAATTATAACGCCAAACTTCAATCGGTCCGTCTTACTGATGGGGGATTGACCCGCGATGTCCGGGAAATTTTTGACGGCACCAAAGTCAGCAAATTCACCAATGATTTTCTGCAGGAACGGCGCAATCTCGTCTTCCATCAAAAAATCCTTGATACGCTTCCTACGACTTCTGAAATCGGACTTGATCCCGGCCAGGAAAAAGTCAAAAGCGGTGAATATGTTCTGAGCGCAGATAATTTAAGCGTGATTGTTAATGGAATTCCTTCCCTCCGCGAAGCGGAGCAGCGTTATCTCAATGCGGTGAATTACGCTCAGATTGTGGATGCTCATGAGGGCAGCCGCGGCCGTAAAGTCACGACCTTTTTCAAGCTTGGCGTGCCATTTTTTGATGAAAGCCGCCGGCTCCAGCAAAATGTGGAAATTACTACTCACACGACCCCGAAATATGTTCAGGAAGCTCAGCAATCCTACAGCGCCGGAGAACAAATGGTTTATGCGATGCCGGAGATTCCGGACATCGGCCGCCGCGACGGAATTTCTGAAGGGGTTGGTTTCTCCATTTCCTTTAATGCCATCAATATTACAGGCGGAGGCGGCGCCCAGGACAGCGGTCCCGCCAGTGCTGTAAGCGGAGCGCCAAGTGCTGGCAGCACTTCTTTTGCCACTCCGGGCACCAGTGTCGTGGTTTATCCCAGCCAGATTCAGCCGACATCGAGTTTTCAACCTGCCGGTTCAAATGGTTTTCAAATCAGCGTCAGTCCGCTGCGTTTTGGGATTTCATTCAGCAACACCCGTGAACTTTTTTATATCGCGGAATCCGATAATGCCTGGAAGGAAGCCGAACAATGGAAAGAATCCAAAGCCCTGACGGAAGTTAAAAAAGAATTGGCTGCACTTTCTGCGGCTTCCCATCTTCAAAGAATGATTGATGCGGAACAAGTGGCTGCTCTCGCTCTGCAAAAATTGAAAGAAGCTCAAAAGCTTGTGGCTCAGAGAAAAGGGGATGTCAGCACTGAAGAAATAGGGCCCAGTGAATCAATCAATAATGATGCGATTCGCGGTGCAGAGTTGAATATTAAATTGACGGCTCAGGCGCGTGTGCAGGCATTAAGGCAGCTCAAAAATGCATTTGAAATGACCGAACCTCGATTTAAGCTTGAATTTTTCCAAGCGGGGAGCTGGACGCGCAATTATCTGGCGCATATTTTAGGCGTGGATGAAAAAGCCATTGTCAACCAGCAGGCCCTTTTCCAAATTCTTGAAGAATCCGCCAAAAACAGCCATCAAGTCAAAATCGCGCAAATTGCCACCCAGCGCTTCAATAATCTGATTCGTCAGGCCCATGGTGAAACCACCATGAAACGCCGCACCACAACCTTTGTTCTTTCCTTCCCCACGATTGCGCTTGCCGTGGAATGGACATGGTACAAATCCGACGGCGGCAGAGGAGCGGCTAAAGCCTACTTAAATGCTCAAGAAGCTGCGCAATCGCAGGATGCTCAAGTAAGGGCGGAAGAAGAGGGCAAGGGCGAACTTTACGAATATGTACTTTCGGTCCTGACCACTCAGAATGAATTGAAAAGGGCAAGCCTTGCGGTGGCCGTGAATTATGATATCTATCAGGATTTACTCAGAAAATATGATCCCAACGAAGCCAATATTACTGAAAGACATTTGCGCGAGGCTTGGGAACACTTTGAATCAAGTCTTTATGCATATTTCCAAGCGGAAAATTTTGCTTTGCATGCAGAGCTTGCCTTCGAAAAACTGGCCAAGGATTTTGGCGCGCTTCCAGCCATTGAAGCGGCAGTGGACAAGGAAGAAATCAAATCGCTTGATCATCTTATGACGGGACGTCCCTTTGACCGTGGATTAAAGGAACGTGTTGTTTCACAAAGCAGGGTAATGGAAGTTCCGGACCTTGGTCCCCGTGGCGCAGTGACGCGTCCTGCGCCTCGAGTTCTTAAAAATGTAGAAGAAGAAATTGATTTCGGAGAAAAATTCGAAGAGTTAGGCGCCGACCCAGGGCCTCCGCATTTTGATCCTTCTCAGCTTTCTCCAGAGGAACTCGCCAAATTTGAAAGTATGAAGCAGTCCGTAAGAAAAATATTTGACGTTGGCGGCATTCCGGCGACTAACGATTATGCGCTGAATCTTAATACCTGGACCCATTTCGGCTATTTGACCGTCGGAGAAGCGAAAACGCTTCGCGAAGAAAAAGTGGCGGCAAGTATGGAAAATCTCAAGGTGACCAGTGATCCGAAGTTTTCGGTCGGAGATAAATACGGAGAGTTTTTCAAAATAATTTTCGGAGAGAAGTGGAAGGAAAAGAGCATGCTGGAACTTTATAAAGAGGCTCGTCTTTCTTACCTCAAGAATCATCCTTCCAGTGCGGACAATCCTTTTTCGGTGGATTATGAGGAATCTGTCCTTCGAGCCATTCCGCTTGACCGCCTCAGCCATCTTTACGAGCGCCGGGAAGGCAAAATCGTGGTGCGCGACCGCGTTAAAGTGAATGCCGATTTTCTCGGGAGAGTCCGTGCGGTGGCTGCCAAGGCCATTGCTTTCGAACGCAAGAATGAAGAAGCCACACTGGAGCGTTTGTCCCTGGAAAACTTGATTCATGGCATTTTGGATTTGAATAAGGAAACTCTGCGTAAATTCCCAACACTTCAGGACGATCATGCTCAATGGCTGGAACGTGAAGATGTCAATTCTGACGGCTATGAAATGTCATCTCTCGACATCACGCAGGATGAACGGCTCATCCGTCAGCAGGCCATTATCAAACCTATGAATAAACATTTGACCGAAGTTTTGGGACGTTCGGTGGAACTTACGCTGCACGGAAGAACTCAAGACGAAGCGCTATTAGGGGCCGCTGAAGCAATCCTTTATAAGCAAAATATTTCTGCGGAAAATTATTTTGAGCTCAAAACTGCCATGATGATGGACCGAGACATTGCAAAATTTAGCCAGTTTTTCCCGCCCTTAACGCGCGAAGGCATTATGGACCATCCGGCGGGTTATCTTCTCGATAAATTGGTCCGGGTTGATTTCAAACGTGCTTTCGAGGCGCTCCAGAACAGCATTCCTGCGCCGTTGAGAGAAACTGCAAAACAAAAGGGATTTGATATTCTCTGGGATGAATTTAAGGCGTATGGCGATAAAAATGCTTACGAGAATCATCGCAAACGTTATGGTTTTTACCGAGATATTGCCCAAAAAGTAGAACTTGCCGAAGCTCAAGTTCGCCACAACATTTTGTCCGGCCGTGTGGACTTTATGATTTTGCGCTGGCTCATGACTCAAACAAAAAATGATGCGATTAAAAAATGGATCGAGACAGCGAAAGACAAACCCTGGGTAGCGGAAGGACAGTCATGGAAAGATTCAAAAGCCATCCAGGACTTTCTTCACGTCATTGATCAGCGTTTAAATACTTTGACCGCGGTTCAAGAAGAAATGAACGAGACTTTTGACATGTCCGGAGAAGAGCGGCTTGATTTAAACCGGGCCGAGGACCTTGGGACGGTGAGCTATTGGGCAGATTTGATTGAGCAAAGTAAAATTCCGCCGCCAGATTTCAGAACCCTTTTTGAATATGCACGCAAAAATTTTGAGCAAACCAATAAACTCGCAGAAGCCTTGGGCGAAGGGAAATTGCGGCTGCGTCGTCCGGATCATATGGGATTTTTAATCGCCACCACGATTGCCCGGCTTGAAGACGGTTGGGAAGAAACCAAAAATATGATTCCGGACATGATTGTGGTGATCGAGGATAAGGGGCTGGAGGCAGTTTATGAACATACGAGAGATTTTTGGGAATCTTTTGGAGAAACCATGGGTCAAAAGATTCCCAAAATTGAGGGAAAATTCTTGTCCATGGAGAGACAGTCTCAAGGCCGAGTGATTTCGTTTCTCAAAGACGCTGTGCGCGACGGCTGGGATGATACGGTGGTGAAATTTGCCGGCTCAAAGCTCTATTTAGATGAAATTGCTGAAAAAGATAAAAAGGCCGGCAATGATCAGGGCAGAGAGAACCTACTCAGAAAAGCCACGTTGTTGGAATTGGGTTATGTGAATTCGACCAGCCTGTCCCCAATGCTCTCGCATTTACCACTCACTGCTGAAAACGTTTCACAGAATAAAAAGTCGGCCGGGGCTTTCATGGGCTGGTTGATGGATGAATCCGAAAGGACCGGTCATCAGCAGCGGGCCCGTATCAATGCAGAAAAAATCAAACAAGAACAACCACGGCAGCAGCTGCCGCGGCCGCAAACGCAGCGGCGCCAGACCGAGATTCTTCGGCCCGTTGGGCCTCAGAATGACAACGACCAAGACCAGGATCAAGATTTTGATAATCAGGCAGATATCGATGATGCCGGCCAGCCTGAAGTTGTTAAGGTGGATGAAAAAGACTGGGCCGCGATTTATATGGAAATCTTGACGAACACCGCTAAGCGCGAAGCGCTCATCAAAGACGTTCTTACCCTTGAAAAGGTCCTGCCGGAATCCGAACGCGTTTGGACCGCCGAAAAAATTGAAACTGGGCTTCGAAAGCAAAGCGCCAAAGCCCGCGGGCTTGTCAGCAGCTGGATTAAAACCCGCCTTGAATACGGAAAATGGGAAGAAAGTGAGGATTTGGCCGAACGCGTTGCTGAGGTTATCCGCCCGGATACCGCGCCGGATGGAGCTCTGCCGGAAATAGATCACGGCCTGCGCGATTCTTTTTACGTTTTGCAATTGATCCAAGGGCTTCCTATCGAAGGCGGCGAATTCGAAACCGCTTATGAGGCTTTTCAAAAAGAGGCCCGCTCCGGTTCACTGACACCCGATCAGCGGAGCTGGGTCATTAGCTGGGCGCAATTACTTTCGGATGCGGGTTCATCAACCGATCTTGCAAAGGGCCAAATGCTGAAGGATCTTAAAGACGACAAGGGCCGGGGGCATCGATTGGCCCTACTCATGCATAAGTATGGACGCGAAAAAGACAGTATTCTCACGCAATATTATCAAGCGTTCGATGTTTTGGATAAAGATAAAACGCTGCTTCAGGGTTTTGGAGAAACCAAAGAAGGAAAACTGATGGCCTTCTCCAAGCTGTATGAAGACAAAAGAAGGTGGTACGAACTTTGGGGCAAACTGGTATTTTTGGAAGAAAGATATTTGATCAAAGAAAAACTTTCAGAAGAAGAATTTGTGACCATGCTCAAAGACCGGATCCACTGGGCCGGGCGTTACCGGGAACTGGGTTTGGTCCTGGATAATAAAGGAAAATTAGACCCGGAAAAAGTCCGCGCCCTCAATCCCCGGCTTTTTGAGTTGGAAAAAACAATTCAAAAACCCCTTCAATATGCGGTTTTGAAACATATCGGGCTGCCGACCAGTCTCTATGAAGCCTCTATTCAAGAAGGGTATGTTAAAAACTTTTTTGAATCGGAAGTCAGCGGTTTTGCGGCCTTGGCGCGCAGCGCACAGGACCATTACAGTGTTCCCATCGAAATGATTGATTATGCTCTTTTGCTGGAACCTATGGCAACGAGCTTAAGAGAAAATGAAAAAAGCCTTCTGATCCGGGCCCAAGCGGAAGGCGATGATTTCCGCCTCGGACGTATGGAAGACCTTGAAGATCGCAAACAGGACATCAATGAAACTATCCGGCTTTTGCGCATTAAAAACAATCTCAAGCAAGACACTATAGACAATTATCTTGCCGCCCGTAAGAAAGGTTATGAGAATATTTTCCGTGACCTTGTCGTCCGATTCAAAGTCTTTGATTTGATCCGCCAATTCCCGATGATTTTCCGCGATTCCCTCACTGGAGCTCCTCCCGCAAAAGAGCTAAACCTTTTAAAAGGCTACGCAGAATTGATCCTGCGTGTCCAGCGCGATATCGATTATTACTCTAAGATTAACCGCTCTCCGCTTCACGGCACTCAATTGCCAAGCTGGACGCGTGTTTTCCTGCGCCCTTTGATTCAGTACGAACAAAATCTTGCCAAGCTGGAAGAGGCCATCACCAAAGAACAGGACCCTGCCAAAAAACAAGCGATGGAGAATGAGCACAAAGTGAAACTTGAGGGGCGGGAAGCATTACTGAAAAAATTAAACGAAGAGCTTTTAAATGAAAATGGCTCAATTGCTTCGACGTTTTACAATATTTCTGCCGCCCGCCGCCTTCCGCTAAAACTTAATGTCGATATGGAAGAAGAATTCATAGGTCAGTTTAAACAGCGTTACCGTGAACCTTTTTTGACCGAAGCCCGCAAGCCCAGAGCCATGCCTGATTTTTCCGCGGTCTTTGAATTTTTTGGAGTGGACCCATCAGAACCGCCTTTTTCTAACTCTTATTTGTCCTATGGAGTTGAAGAAGCTCCAGATATGGTAAAAAATCTGCCTCAATTTAAAGATAAACCGCGCTGGCCCTGGTATAAGGAATTTAACGCTGAGCATCAAGCCATGTATGCGGGATGGCAGAAAATAAAATCCGTCTATGAGCCTTGGTGGAAAAGCCGAGCGACTATCGAAGATTTGCAGCAAGCCAGAGAAGATTTCCGGTCCGTCATCGAATTTCTGAGTACGAAAAAAGAAACCAAAGCAACATGGGATCCTCGAGAAATCAAAAAACTAACAAGTCAAAGCGGGGATTGGCTTAAGGGCGTTTTAGATTCGATGGAATCGAGCACTCCCGAAAAGCGTGAAGACTACGCCGTCTTGGAAGAAAAAGTATTAGAGGCCTTTTTGGGAAAAGTTAAAAGCCTTTCAGAGCAGTTAGAGCGAGAAAAAGCAACGCATGTGGAACCAGTCGGCGAAGAGTCGAAGGAATTGTCCAAGCAATTTGGAATATGGGTTGATGGTTTGTCTAAAAAAATAGAAGTGCTTGAACCTAATGAGGACCAATGGGCGCCCGGTTTTCTGACCTGGGTTTTTAAAGATTCCAAGAATTTAGAAGGTGAAGAACTGAAAAAGGTCCAGGAAGCGCGGGCCCGGGTTGAAGACCTTGAAACTTTTATTTTTGATTTTGATCGTGAGGCGGAAACCGATTGGCGCTTAAAAGAACTGGCAGCCCGGGAAGAGCTGCTCAAACACGCGAAAACTTTTCAAGCCGCAGTAGCCAAGCGCTTAGCTGAAATGCCCCTTACGATTAATCCTGATGTTAAACGGGATTTACGCGATTTTCAGCTTGCGCTGGATGAAATGATTGCTGAAGAGCGCATTTACATCGCCTTAATCAGTGACCGCCATACGATGTCGACGAAAGATTCCAATTATTATGGGGCCGTATTTATGCCGGCCCAAAATCGGCAATTGGGAGCGTATGGCGTCGCTGAATTAGCACAGCGTCTATTACGTTCTTTGTCTTATGCGGTCCAGGTAAAAGCTTATGGTCTGCCGCAGCCGGAGAATGTAAATATGGCCATGATAAGGCTGCTGGAACAAAAGAGAATAGAGGAGCCCGA
>JACPXL010000054.1 GCA_016196555.1 Candidatus Omnitrophota bacterium
TACTCTTAATTGATGATATTCACTTCATCGCGGAAAAAGAAGCAACGCAGGAAGAGTTTTTCCACACCTTTAACACACTTTATGATGCGCACAAACAAATCGTGGTTTCAAGCGATCGTCCTCCGCGTGAAATTCCAGGACTGGAAGAGCGATTGGTTTCGCGCTTTGCTTGGGGGCTTATCACCGATATTCAGCCGCCTGATTTTGAAACGCGTGTAGCCATTCTTAAAAAGAAAATGGAAAAAGAAACGGTAATTGTCCCGGATGACGTTGCCTATTTTGTTGCCAGCAAAATCAAATCCAATATCCGCGAATTGGAGGGGGCTTTAATTCGTGTGGTGGCTTACGGAGAGTTGACGCGCACCCAGATCGATTTGAAGCTTGCGCAGCAAATTTTGAATGATTCTATGAAAGAAGAAGAGAAAAAAATCAGCATGGAAAAAATTCAGCGCATTGTGGCGGCGTTTTTTAATTTGCGCGTTTCGGATTTACGCGCAAAACGGCGCTCGCGTTCCATCGCGGGTCCGCGCCAAATGGCCATGTATTTGATCCGCCAATTAACGACTCACTCGCTTCCAGAGATCGGAGAATACTTCGGCGGACGCGACCACACGACCGTGCTGCATGCCGTTAATAAGGTGGGGAAAGAAATAGAACAAAACAGCAAAACCCGCCATTTAGTGGGTGAAATCACGGAATTGTTGAAAAGAGCTGAGTAGTTATGCACAGCTTTAAACATGCTTAAGTTATTGCTTTTATTGGTATTACGAAACATATCCACAAATCAACAAAGATTACTGGTACGACTACTGTTTTTTTAAATAATAAAGTAGATAAAAGCCGTCAGAGGAGCTTAACCCATGGAAATTTCAGTACAGAAAAGTGATTTTTTAAAAGCAATTGCTTTGGTGGGGGGGGTCACAGCACTTAAAAACCAAACCATTCCGATCTTAGGGAATATTTTAATTGAGACCTCGAAAGACGAAACCCTGAAAGTTGTGGGGACAGACCTGGAAATAGGAATCTCTACCCAAATCCCGGTCAAAATTACCAAAGAAGGAAGTATTACGGTTCCGTCTAAAAAACTGCATGAGATCATCCGCGAGCTTCCCGAGGGGCAGATTGAGATTACAGTCGGTAAAAACAATGCCGTAAATATTAAGGCGGGGAAAGGGTATTTTAAAATCCTCGGTTTACCTAAAGAAGATTATCCAAAACTTCCTGAATATTCGCAGAAAGACGCGATCGAAATCCCGCAAGCGATTATGAGGGATGGTTTGACGCTGACTTTTTTTGCTATTTCACGCGACGAAACGCGTTATGTTTTAAATGGGGTGCTGGTTTCGATTAAAGAAAACAAAATTTGTTTTGTCGCAACGGATGGAAGAAGGCTCGCGTTTATTGATAAGCCGCTCGCGGAAAAACAAAAAAATTTCGAAATGATCCTTCCCTCAAAAACAGTTCAGGAACTTTTAAAAGTTTTGACCTGGGACGGCAACGTCAAAATGATCCCGTTACAAAACCAGGTCGTTTTTGAAGTCGGAGAAACCACGATTGTTTCGCGCTTAATCGAAGGCCACTTTCCGAATTATGAACAAGTGATTCCCAAAGACGAAAAAACACTTTCTAAAGCCAATCGCGAAGAGTTTTTACAAGCCATGCGGAGAACCGCGCTGCTTACTTCGATAGAATCACCGGCCGTGAAGCTTGATTTTGTGAAAGGAAAAATCCTGATTTCTTCGCGCTCACCCAATCTCGGTGAGGCGAAAGAAGAATTTAACGCGGAAGTCAACGGCGATGAAATCGCCATCGGGTTTAACCCCCATTATTTAATCGACGTATTAAAAAATCTCGACGTAGAGAATATATCTTTTTCCCTCACCGAACCGGACAAGCCGGGACTCATTCGGGGAAAAGACGGATACCTTTACGTCATCATGCCCATGCAATTAAATTAATATGCAGCTTTTAAAAGAAATTCTTCCTGGCGTTTTTTCGGGGTTTCAAAATCCTGAAAATCAAAAACGCAACCGCTTGATGGAAAACTGGCCTGCCATTGCCGGGGCAAGGATTGCGCCCCACACAAAACCTTCTCTTCTTCGCGACGGGCGCTTGGTGGTTTGGGTGGATGAATCGGCGCTTGCGTATGAACTCAGCCAAAAACACCGCCAATCACTGCTTAAACGAACGCAAGCCGTCATGGGAGAAGAAAATATAACGTCCGTGCGTTTTCGCGTCGGACAATTACGATAATGTCATCCTGAGAAGGATCTCATTTTGAGATTCTTCGCCCCTTCGGGGCTCAGAATGACAAGACGATTAATATTCCGGAGAATTTGATATGCCAAAAGTAGCAGCAAAAAAACCTAACAAAGAAAAATCAAAAGGCGCTGGCGCAGCAGACAGCGGAAAATACGACGCGACAAAGATACAAGTTTTGGAAGGCATTGAAGCCGTCCGTAAGCGTCCGGGAATGTATATCGGCGACACCACCGCGCGCGGACTTCATCATTTAGTCTATGAAGTGGTGGACAACTCCATCGACGAAGCGCTCGCCGGCCACGCCACTCAAGTGGACGTTCTCATTGAAGAGGACGGAAGCGTGACCGTTTCCGACGATGGACGCGGAATTCCTGTCGACATGCACAAAGGACAAAAAAAATCGGCGCTCGAAGTGGTCATGACCACACTTCATGCCGGCGGAAAATTTGATAATAAGGCTTATCGGGTTTCCGGCGGTCTTCACGGCGTCGGCGTTTCGGTGACAAACGCGCTTTCCGAATGGTGCGAAGTAGAAGTTCGCCGCGAAGGGCAAGTGTATCAGCAAAAATACGAGCGGGGAAAAGCGGTCAGCGCAGTAAAGGTGACCGGCAAAACCTCCGGCAAAGGAACCACGGTCCGGTTTCTGGCCGACAAACAAATTTTCGACACCATCTCTTTCAGTTTTGACACGATTTCAAATCGTCTTCGTGAACTCGCCTTTTTAAATAAGGGCATTCGCATTACGATTCGCGATGA
>JACPXL010000015.1 GCA_016196555.1 Candidatus Omnitrophota bacterium
TTGTTCTTATAAAGATGCAAGTCCTGGCCGTC
The DNA here is from genome assembly GCA_016196555.1 of Candidatus Omnitrophota bacterium. Lineage (GTDB taxonomy): Bacteria > Omnitrophota > Omnitrophia > Omnitrophales > Aquincolibacteriaceae > JACPXK01. The sequence goes on from JACPXL010000015.1 coordinate 33, forward strand.
GCTGGTGCAAATTCCGGCGGCTTCTTCGCCCCGATGCTGAAGCGCGAAAAGCCCCAGATACGTGATACGCGCGGCCTCTGGATTATTGTAAACCCCGAAAACGCCGCAATACTCTTTGATATTCTCGCCGCTCATAACACTTCACCGTCATTCTGAGGTCCGTAGGACCGAAGAATCTCGTAACGAGATCCTTCACCACCTTCGGTGGTTCAGGATGACAACATCCTCCTTGGTATAGCATTTTGATAAATTACCGAAATTTCTTTCACTTCCATTTTTATTCTATCACCGATGGCAAGTTCTTCGCCGCCAACTTTACCTGCCTGATAAATCGGAACGCGGTGGTTTTGCGCGATACGTATAATTTCTTCTTTTTTCTGAGGGCGGACTGAAATCACAACCCGGGACTGACTCTCCCCGAAATAAAGCGCGTCTTCACGGGAAATAGACGGCATTAAATCCAGATGTTCGACGCGAGCGCCCAGCGTTTTCTTCGGACCTAAACAACTTTCAGCCACGGCAACCGCCAAACCTCCTTCGGACATATCATGCGCAGAAACCAGCATTCCGGCCCTTGCGGCTTCCAGCAAAAATTCCTGAAGCGCGGTTTCCTTTTCAAGATCAAGCCGCGGTGGTTTTCCTTTTTGCAGGCCGTGCTCAATCATTAGATAATGACTGCCGCCGATTTCTTCAAAGGTGTCCCCCACGATAAAAATCAAATCCCCTTCCGCCTGAAAAAAAGAAGGTACGCGTTTTTCAATATTTTCAAGAAGCCCGACCATGCCGATGGTGGGCGTGGGAGCCAGAAAATTTCCGGCTTCATGGGATTGCCGAAATTCAAACAATTGGTCATTCCCATCGGAACGGCGCCCGAACACACCACATTGCGGGCGGACTCAGCCACCGCGATTTTCCCGCCCTCAAAAGGGTCCAGATAACAATAGAGACTGTTGCAATCCGTGGAAACGGCAATTCCTTTGGAAGTTCCTTTGATGCGAATGAGCGCGGCATCATGCCCCGGATAAAATACCGTGTCGGTGCGGACCATATGATCATACTTTTGCCAAACCCAGCTTTTGGAAGCAATACTGGGATGGTCTAAAAGTTTTTTCAAAACAGCATTGAAATCTTTCGGCTGAGGAATTTTAGAAAGGTCGAGTTTTTGCGCTTCTTCCAAATAGGCCGGCTTTTTTTCTTCACGAATATAAATAGGGCCTTCATCCGCCAGCGCCTTGGAAGGGATTTCAGCCACGAGTTCGCCGTGATCTAGAATACGCGTTAAATTCCCGTCTTTCACTTCTCCGATTTTCGCGGCGTGCAAATCCCATTTAGCGAAAATATCTTCGACGATTTTCTCTTTGCCCTTTTTAGCAATGATGAGCATCCGCTCCTGCGATTCAGAAAGCATAATTTCATACGGAATCATTTTGGTTTCGCGTAAGGGCACTTTGGCCAAATCAATTTCAATGCCCGTCGATCCGCGCGCAGAAGTTTCGCAGGTGGCGCAAGTCAGTCCCGCAGCTCCCATGTCCTGCATGCCGACAATGGCATCGGTCTGAGCAAGCTCAAGGCAAGCCTCGAGTAAAAGTTTTTCCATGAAAGGATCGCCCACCTGAACCGCGGGACGATCTTCATGACTTTCTTCCGTCAATTCCCGTGAAGCAAAGGCTGCGCCTCCCAATCCATCGCGCCCGGTGGTGGACCCCACATAATAAACAGGATTTCCCACGCCTGCGGCTTTTCCTTTGATGATTTCATCTTTTTTGATAATTCCAAGACACATGGCATTGACGAGAGGATTACCTTCATAGCAATCGTTGAAATAAACTTCGCCGCCAATGGTGGGCACGCCGATGCAATTTCCATAATGCGCAATTCCTGCCACGACGCCGCTGAAGAGCCGGCGATTTTTGGCCTGATCAAGGCTTCCGAAACGAAGAGAATTCATTAAAAGGACCGGGCGCGCTCCCATGGTAAAAATATCGCGCAGGATCCCGCCGACTCCGGTGGCCGCGCCTTGAAAAGGCTCCACCGCGGAAGGATGATTATGACTTTCGATTTTAAAGCAAATGGCGAGGCCGTCGCCGATATCGAGAATGCCGGCGTTTTCTTCTCCGGCCTTTACGAGAACTTTGGCGCCTTGCGTAGGAAAGGTTTTGAGTACAGGCTTGGAATTTTTATAAGAGCAATGCTCGCTCCACATCACACTGAACATGCCGAGTTCGGTAATGTTGGGCTCACGGCCGAGGATGGCTAGAATTTTCTGATATTCGCCGTCTGTGATCCCGTGCTTTGCGATTAATTCCGGCGTTATTTTTATTTTTTCAAGAGTCATAGTCATAGGCATTTCGTCATCCTGAGGGCCGCAGGCCCGAAGGATCTCGCGAGATTCTTCGCTCGGCGAAGCAGTCCTTTAGGATCGCTCAGAATGACAGAAGGAAAGCTTTTCATCCGCTGATCAAACTTTCCCAGATTTTTTTGCCGTCCACTGACGAAAGCACCGGCTCGCTGGCGCGTTCCGGATGCGGCATCATGCCAAGCACATTGCGCTTTTCATTAATAATGCCGGCAATATTCTCGCGCGAGCCGTTCGGATTGAAAGCATCGCTGACTTCTCCTTTTTCTGAGGAGTAACGAAAAATAATCTGAGAGCGGTCCTTTAATTGCTTGAGCGTATCATCATCGCAATAATAATTCCCCTCACCGTGGGCAATGGGAATTTGAAGGGTTTCATCCTTTTTCATTTTTTTGGTGAAAACCGTGTTGGTGTCTTCAACCCGGAGCCAAACATGTTTGCAAATAAAAGAAAGCGAACGATTTCTTAACATCGCTCCGGGTAAAAGTCCGGCTTCAAGCAGAATTTGAAAACCGTTGCAAATACCGATCACATAGCGGCCTTCCGCGGCATGTGTTCGGACAGATTCCATGGCGGGCGAAAACCGGGCAATACTGCCTGTGCGCAAATAATCCCCATAGCTGAATCCCCCAGGAAGCACCACAAGATCGACCTTGGGAAGCGTGCGCTCTTTGTGCCATACATATTGCACATCCTGCTTCATCACGTCATGTAGCGCGGAAAAACAATCCGTATCACAATTGGAACCTGGAAAAACGACCACTGCTGCTTTCATAATATCCCTAAGCTGTCATTCTGAGGCCGGAGCTTAGGCCGTCCCACAGGGACTGTCCCTTTGGGACGAAGAATCTCAGAACGAGATCCTTCGCTCCGCTCAGGATGACGGAAATTAAGTTCATTGCTTTCCATTCTTTTCCGTCAATTGAAATGAATACTCTTCGATCACAGGATTGATTAGAAGTTTGTCGCACATGGCGCGGACCTGGGCCTCGGCCTTACCTTTGTCTGAAGCATCGAGCGTTAATTCAAAATACTTCCCCACACGCAAATCCCTTGCTTCTTTAAACCCAAGGGATTCGAGCGCGTGAAGCACCGTTTGTCCTTGCGGGTCCGAAACCGATTTTTTCAATGTCACATTAATCAAAGCTTTATACATATATCTCCTGGGTCATTCTGAGGCCGGAGGCCGAAGAATCTCGCGAGATCCTTCGCTCAACGAAGTAGCCCTTTAGGGTCGCTCAGGATGACGATAATTTTTTTCCGACCAAACGCTCATAAACATCACGATAGGCCTGGCTGGTTTTTTCCACCACTTCCGCCGGAAGTTCCGGGGCGGGCGGCTTTTGGTCCCATTTAATATCGAGCAAATAATTGCGCACGATTTGCTTGTCATAACTTGGCTGGTCGTGGCCAACTTCGTATTGGTCTTTGGGCCAGAAGCGGGAGCTATCGGGCGTCAGGGCTTCGTCAATCAAAATGACTTCGCCATTGAGAATTCCGAATTCGAATTTGGTGTCGGCAATAAGAATTCCCTTGGTGGCTGCAAAATCCGCGCCCTTTTGATAAAGCTCAATAGAAATTTTCTCGATTTTCTTGGCCACTGCTTCTCCCTCGCGCTTCACGGCTTCGTTGAAATCAATATTAATATCGTGGCCGGAAGTTTCCTTGGTGGCCGGCGTGAAAATGGGCGGGGCAAGTTTTTCACATTGCTTGAGGCCTTTGGGAAGCACATGACCGCAAACCGCTCCGGTTTTCAGATAATCTTTCCAGCCGGAACCTGTCACATAACCGCGTACGACGCATTCCACGGAAAGAGGCTTGGTCTTTTTGACCAGCATTGAACGGCCCTGCAAATCAGCGCCAAATTTCTGCACAATGTCCTGCGGAAGTCCCATTTGAGAGACATCGGCGGTAAGCAAATGATGCGGCGTAGTGTTTTTGAAAAAATCAAACCAGAAAACCGAAATCTGCGTAAGGACTTTGCCCTTATCCGGAATGGGATTAGGCAGCACAACGTCAAAAGCGCTCAACCGGTCGGTGGTCACAATCAAAAGCTTATCTTCACCGACGGCGTAAATATCACGGACTTTTCCCCGGCCGACAAGCGGCAAAGGCAATTTTGTTTCCCACACTGTTTTCTTATCTGACATGGTCGATTCCTTTGTTAACATGACAGTCCCCTTTATTTAGATTTAATTCCCACCCGCTCAAAAATATGCGGCACATTTTTTAAATGGTACTCATAACGAAAAACTTCTTTGATTTCAGCCGGCTTCAAAATTTTCCCGATCTTTTTATCAGCCAAAACAATGTCCTGAAGTTTGGCGTGACCATTTTCCCAAATCTTTTTGGCGCAATCCTGAACACATTTGTAGGCATCTTCGCGCGTCATCCCCTTTTCGATCAATTTAAGCAACAGTCCTTGAGAAAAAATCATTCCGCGGGTTTTTTCCAGATTGGTACGCATATTCTCTTTATTGATCACAAGATGTTTGACCACAGATTGCATGAGAGAAATCATATAATCGAGAAGGATGGTGCTGTCGGGGAAAATCACGCGTTCTACTGAAGAATGAGTAATGTCGCGCTCATGCCAAAGTGCGATATTCTCAAGCCCAGCCATAGCATTACCACGCAAAATACGGGAAAGCCCGGCAACTCTTTCGCAGGTAATGGGATTGCGTTTATGCGGCATGGCAGAAGATCCTTTTTGGCCCTCCCCAAAATATTCCTGCACCTCAAGGGTTTCGGTTTTTTGAAGACCGCGGATTTCTGTGGCGAGCTTTTCTAAGGACCCGCCGATGATGGCAAGGGTCGTCAAATATTCAGCATGACGATCGCGCTGTAAAATCTGCGTAGAAATCGGCGCCGGTTTGAGCCCTAGTTTTTTACAAACATACACTTCCACGCGCGGATTCACATTCGCGAAAGTTCCGACAGCTCCGGAGATTTTTCCGTAACTGATACTTTCCGCGGCCGCTTCCATACGCTTAAGATTGCGTTTGAATTCTTCGTAGAAAATCGCCATTTTAAGACCAAAAGTGATCGGCTCCGCGTGAACGCCGTGACTGCGGCCGACCATAAGGGTCTTTTGATGCTCTTTGGCTTTCACACGGATAATTTCAATAAGCTTCTTTAATTCTCTGAGAAGAATTTCCGAGGCTTCTTTCAGCTGAAGCGCCAGCGCGGTGTCGAGAATGTCCGAAGACGTCAATCCAAAATGAACATAACGGCCGATAGGTCCAACATGTTCGGCAAGATTAGTGAGGAAGGCAATAACGTCGTGCTGAACTACTTTTTCAATTTCGCGGATTCGTTCAAGATTAAAACCAGCTTTAGTCCGTACTTTTTTAGGAATGTCTTTGGGAATATACCCATAATGAGCCAACCCTTCGAGAGCGGCCAATTCAACGTCTAACCATTTCTGAACTTTATTTTCTTCACTCCAAACTTTCCCCATTTCTGGGCGCGTATATCGAGAAATCATAAAGCTCCTTTTTGGTAGCGCTAACGGGATTTAAACCCGTGTCTTCACCGTGAGAGGGTGACGTCCTGGATCGGGCTAGACGATAGCGCCGAGAAAAATCTACCCTCTATCACGTAGAAAATGCACAATTCAACTTAACCTATGACATTCGTTGGAGTTAGATAATTCTCAAGCACGGAAAGAAGATAGTATAAAAAAACGCGCTAAAACTGTAAAGAGTTATTCGAGGAGTCTATGGGGAAAAGAAGGTTTAACGGCGTCTTTTCAAATCATCAACGGACCGGTCAAGGCTTCGAATGCGGTCATCAAGAAACCGGTAACTTCGTTCCATCTCATTGATGCGTCTTTCAATCTCAACGAGGCGATTTCGCATGGCGGCTTGATCCATGGCTACTAATTGATCTTCGGATATTCCTGGCTGGTTTGCTTCGGTGGGACTTTCCACAGCATGAAGACATGCCGGCAAACTTGTCATTAAGATCAGAATCAGAAGAAATGGTCTCATAATATCCTCCCGGAACGTCATACTATAACATAAGTTAATAATTAACCTCTAGGGTGAAATTTCGCGTGAACACTTTTCAAGCGGTCTCTGGAAACGTGGGTGTAAATTTGTGTTGTGGAAATGTCCGAATGCCCCAAAAGCTCCTGCACCATACGAAGGTCCGCTCCCCCTTCCAGTAAATGCGTGGCGTAAGAATGGCGGAAGGTATGCGGCGTAATATCTTTTTGAATTCCTGCCTGCTTGGCGACTTTTTTAATCATCTGCCAAATATATTGGCGCGTGAGTCCCCGTCCATTTTTACCGATAAAAAAATGATCTGTCTTGGCCTTCATTTTCGCACGCACCCGTCCCAAATATTCTTTGCAGGCCCCAATGGCTTTTTTTCCGATAGGAACAATTCTTTCTTTGTCCCCTTTTCCCAATGAACGGATAAAAGCATTTTCTAAATCCACCCGGTCGAGAGTCAGGTTAACGATTTCTGAAACCCGCAGACCGGCGCCGTACAAACATTCGACAATGGCGCGATCACGAATTCCGGCCGGATCTTTGGAAAGAGGGAGTTTGAAAATCGAATCGATTTCAAGACGCGTTAAAAAATGCGGAAGTTTTTTCCAGAGCTTCGGAGATTCTAGAACGCTTGTAATATCTTCTTGGAGTAAACGTTCATGGACCATAAAGCGGTGAAACAATTTGACCGAGACCAGACGGCGCGCAATGCTGGTTGAATCAAGCCCGTTTTTTTGTTCCTGGCTCAAAAATTGCAAAATATGAGCGCGCGTGACTTTATCCCAGCCTTTGATTTTTTTGGCTTCAATAAATTTGGCGTAACGGAATAAATCCTGGCGGTAAGCGAGCAAGGTGTTTTGCGCCAGCCCTTTTTCTGCCGCTAGATAATTGAAAAATTCCGGGATAGGATAAGGCTCTGTGGCTTTCATCCTTATATTTATCGGCTCTTGGTACCCCTTCCAAAAGTACAGGGTTCAAAAGAAATAATTAGACCCTGTACCGCCGGAAGGGGTACCTAGGCGACGCCGCTTTGTTTGAGCATTTTGAGGAAGTCTTTTTCTTCGAGGATTTTAATGCCGAATTCTTTAGCTTTATCGAGTTTGGAGCCGGGACTTTCGCCCACGATCAAATAATCGGTCTTTTTGCTGACACTTCCACTGGGATGACCTCCTAAACCGCGGATGACGGCTTCGGCTTTGCTGCGTTCAAATTTTTCAAGCGTCCCGGTAATTACGAAGGATTTGCCGGAAAAGGGTGTGGCGGTTTTCACCGCCGTGACAAGATCAAAGTGCACACCGGCCTTCTTTAATTTCTCCAGAATTTTTTCCGTTCCCTTTTGGCGAAAAAATTCATGAATGGAATGGGCCGTCACAGGACCGATTTCACGAATGGACTGTATTTCTTCTTCGCTTGCTTTCGCCGCTTTATCCAAATGTTTGAATTTTTGTGCTAGCAAATAAGCCCCCCGCTCCCCGACATCCAAAATACCGAGCCCATAAATCAAGCGTTCCAGGGGCCTTTGTTTGCTTTCTTCGATTCCTTTGAAAAGATTTTGAGCGGATTTTTCCCCCATCCTTTCCAAATTCACTACCTTGTCATAATCCAGATAATAAATGTCCGCCAAATCTCTGATAAAACCAAGCTCCACCAATTTATCCACCCATACGGCGCCCAGGCCTTCAATATCCATAGCGTCGCGCTGGGCGTAATGGCGCACTCTTCCTTTAAGCTGGGCCGGACATGCCAGATTAATGCATCGCACCGCAACTTCATCGCCAAAGCGTTCAGCTTTTCCTCCGCAAACCGGACATTTTTCGGGATAAACGAATTTACGGAGACTGCCTTTGCGTTTGCCTTTTAAAACTTCCATCACTTTAGGAATAATCTCTCCGCTTTTTTCGATCATGACATGATCGCCGATTCTTACGTCAAGTCGGCCGATTTCGTCCTGATTATGAAGGCTGGCGCGTGAAACCGTAGTTCCCGAAAACCGCACCGGCTCCAAAATCGCCACGGGAGTCAGCACTCCCGTCCGCCCCACTTGAATTTTGATATCATGTAAAACGGTTTCGGCCCGTTCCGCCGGATATTTGTAGGCAATCATCCAGCGCGGGGATTTACTCGTTGTCCCTAGCGACCGCTGATAATCAAAACGATTGACCTTCACCACCAAACCATCGACATCATAATTGAGCTTATTTTTTTTCTCGCGATAAACTTCGACAAAATGGTTAACGTTTGCGATATTTTCACAAACGCGGGCATGCTGAATGGTTTTGAATCCTAAGGACCGAAAAAACTCAATGGTTTGACTTTGGGTTTTCAGTTCGGGACCGCCCTCGATTTCCGCAAGCCCATGGATAAAAGCGTCGAGTTTACGGCGCGCGACAAGTTTGGGATCAAGCTGTTTCAAACTTCCGGCACAAGCATTACGGGGATTGGCAAAAAGTTCTTCGCCGGCTTCTTCTTTCTCATTATTAATTCGTTGAAAACTTTCGTGAGACAGATAAGCCTCTCCGCGCACTTCCAAAAAGCTCGGAACTTTCCCTTTATAAGCTGCTCCCTCCACCGGAATTTTTAAAGGAATAGAGCCCACGGTTTTGAGATTTTCAGTAATATCATCCCCGCGTTTTCCGTCGCCGCGAGTCGCCCCCAAAGTAAGAACGCCGTTCTCATAAGTCAAAGTAATCGAAACCCCGTCGATTTTTTCTTCCGCAAAATATTCCACATCTTCAATTCCTAGAAATTTTTTCACCCGCTTATCGAATTCTTCCAACTCTTCCACAGAGTAGGTGTTGTCCAGGGAAAGCATAGGAACAGGGTGAGTTACCGTACGGAATTGTTTTAGGGGAGCCCCTCCCACGCGCTGAGAGGGAGAATCAGGCGTTAGAAGATCCGGAAATTCTTTTTCCAGATCGATCAGCTTTTGCATCATCTTATCGAATTCAAAATCGCTGATCTCGGGTTTGGTCTCGAGATAATATTTGCGATTGTGCCGCTCGATTTCCTGCCGCAGCTTCTGAATAATTTTTTGAGTTTGTTTTTTGTCCATGATATTTCTTTATTTTGTCATTTCGAGCCGAAGGCGAGAAATCTCGCTTTTAACTATTATAAAAGTCCGTCATATAAATCTTGCCCTTCAGGATTTAGCGCTTCGATCAAAGCGATTTTTTTTGATCTTCGAAAATCTTTTATTTGTTTTTCTCTCTCAATAGCAGTTATAGGATTATTACTTTGCTCGAAGTAAACTAAATGCTCAACATTGTATTTCTTAGTAAATCCATCGATAAGCTTGTTTTTATGCTCATAAACTCGGCGTATAAGATTATTGGTCATACCTGTATAAAAAACAGTTCGACGCTTATTGGTCATAATATAGACAAAGAATGTTTTCTCCATAAAGGACCACTTAGTTGGAACCGGGATTTCTCGGCCTCCGGCCTCGAAATGACTACTTTTTACAGTAACCTATCTGCTAAAAATGCCGGTAATCCGGCCTTTCTGATTTTTGCCGCTGCCTTCTCATTGTCATATGGAAGACGAATGATTTCAAAGGTTTTATTTTCCTCATCGTAAATGCCAAATGCCAGGCGAGGGTCACGGTCACGCGGCTGGCCGACGCTTCCGGGATTTAAAATATAACGCTCATCTTTTTCCAAATGAATAATCCCCGGCGCAAGATAGCGGGCTTCTTTTTTATGCTCCGAAAAACAGGCCGGAATATGCGTATGCCCGACAAAACAAATTTGATTTTGCATTTGTTTGAAGGAAGAGCGGCAGTCGGAATAACTCATCAAATAACGAAAGGCCTCAGGCTCGGCCGGACTTCCGTGGGCAAAACTCATTCCTGATTCAATTTTCATGTAAGGAAGCTCGCCTATATCTTTTTTGAATGCGGTATCAAGCTCTTTATCGGTCCACACAATGGCATCGAGCGCATACGAATTAAACCAGGACCGAGCCACCGGATCGACCACGGCCTGTTCATGATTGCCCGTAATGAGAATCTGAGCGTTCTTCATCATCCATTCAAAACAAAGATTGGGATCGGCACCGTATCCGAGCGTATCGCCTAAAACCGCAAACTTTTGAACACCACGGCTGCGGGCATATTCCACTGCAGTTTGCAGGGCTTCCCAATTGGCGTGAATGTCGGAGAAAATAGCGAGCAGCATGTCAAAACCCAATGCCGAAAGTCTGAAATTGCCCCGTAAAATCGGACCACTGGGTTTCGGTATGACGAATGTAGAGTTTCATCGGCCCTTCAAGCACGGCCTTGAGAAAATCCTGCAGGACAATTTCTTCTCCTTCAGCAAAAACTTCCACATTCCCATCAGCAAGATTTTTCACGTAGCCGGTCACTTCGAAATGGCGGGCAATTCTTTCGGCGGTGTAACGGAATCCAACTCCCTGCACCCTTCCGCTAAAAATCACTTTCAAACTTTTTTTCAAGAAGGTACCCCTTCCAGAGGTACAGGGTTCAATTAATAAGTCATCAACTGAGTATCAATCATAGGCACGTAAGGATCTTCAATCAACAGAAACTTCTTATAATTCTGCTGCCGGTCCTTATTATGCAAACCCATTTCGAAATAATAGAGATTGGATGTAATTAATCTATCCTCTCTTCCTTCCGCATAATATGCCGCACTTGAATAGGGATAATCCCAAGCTTGAGATGCCATTTCGGCTTTCACGGGATTTCTTTCGATATAACGTCCGCATTGAAGGTAATAACTTTCTTCAGCAATACGCGGACATTTGAACCTCTCTTCAAAGACATGCCCTGTGGTTTCATATTTCTTTTTGAAATATCGGACATAGCCAAGTTGCAGCCAATGCATAAAGGCGGGCAGTCCCTCTTTTGCCCTGCTTTTCAAAAGAAAGTGAAAATGATTAGGCATCAGGCAATAGTGAAATATTTCGATGGGATATTTCTCTAAAGCACAACCAGCCATATTGAGAAAACACTCAAAATCTTTATTATCGAGAAAAATTTTCCTGCGATCATTTCCCCGGTTAAAGATGTGGTAAATTCCTCCATCAACAAATTCTCTTGGTTTTCTAGGCATAAAAATACCCTCCGTCATTGGTTTATGCTGGAGGGTAAATCGTGTCTACTCGAGCAACGCCGCCGCAATATTTCGCTTTCGCGATTTATCCGATCTTTCCGCATGTCAACCAGACTACACCAGAAGAACATGCAACCCTTGTTCGTTATTTAAAGCGGTATTATAGATTAAACCCTGTACCTTTGGAAGGGGTACCTAAGCGTAAACGTAAACGCGATTGCGGCCGAGTTTTTTGGCTTGATAAAGTGCTTTGTCGGCTTTTTCCAGAAGATCTTTTTTCCCAGTAGCATCCGCAGGAAATGAGGCGATGCCAATACTGACGGTCACATGCTGCTCCTGATTTTTTTTGCGCAAGAATATCGTTTGTTCTACGGCCTGACGTAAACGTTCAGCGCAAAAAAGAGAGGACTCTTTCGACGTTTCTGGAAGAATCAGCACGAATTCATCGCCTCCAATACGCACTCCAATATCGGATTTACGCGTGGAGAAAGCAGGATTTCCTTCCAGATGCTGCATGTCCTTAGGTTTAAGCAAATTAGAAACAGCTTTTAACAGCACATTCCCTTTAGCATGCCCATGACTGTCATTGAACATTTTGAAATGATCAATATCAATATAGAGGAGGGACAGTTGATGACTGTGCCGGGAGCTGCGGGCAATTTCAGCGTCCATGTAATTGTTGAAAAAGCGGTAATTATAAAGACCGGTCAAAGGATCGCTGTTAAGGTCCTTGGTTTTTTCGCGCACAAGGCTTTTTAAATTGGATTCAATGCGAGTGAGAAGATCGCGCATTGAAAGAATTCCGATGAGGTGACTTTCACCGTCCACCACAGGAATATGACGGATATGGCTTTTATGCATCATCCCTGCGACCTTGGCCAGAGAATCATCAAAACGGGCCGTAACGACTCTGGCCGTCATGATCTCGGAAACTTTGGTCGTGACCGGATTTTTTCCCTTCGCCCCGATTTGAACTGCAATGTCGCGTTCGCTGACAATCCCGACAAGCTCTTTACCTTCCAACACTGCCACACATCCGATTTTATGGAGTGCGAGTTTTTTAGCGCAGTGTTGAGCGGTGGAATCAGACGAGACCGCAATGACTTTTCTCACCATCACAGAGCCAATGGACTTGATATTTTCGTCGTTACGAAATCGCTTCATTGAATCTCGTTTCTCCTAATTGAAATTATTTTCTGCGGATTTCAAATCCGGCGCTTTATTGTCTTTTTCAGAAATCAGCTCTTGATTGGGCTGAGTAGGCCAGCGTATCCCTACTTTCGCATCATTCCAATGAATGGAACGTTCCGCCGACGGCCTATAAAAATCGGTGCATTGGTAACTGCATTCCGCTTCCCTGGACAAAACGCAAAAGCCGTGGGCAAAACCGGGCGGAATATAAAGCATGCGCCGGTCTTTGTCATCCAAAACACAGCCAAACCATTTACCAAAAGCCGGAGAACTTTTGCGAATATCCACCGCTACATCAAAAATACTCCCGACAGTGACCGACACCAGCTTTCCCTGGGCATGCGGCAAAAGCTGATAATGAAGTCCGCGAAGGGTCCCGCGAGCAGAATGGCTGATATTATTCTGCACAAATTCCTCGGGGATGCCGTGTTCAGAAAAAACCTTTCGGCTGTAACTTTCCATAAAAAAACCGCGTTTGTCGCGGAAAATTTTAGGTTCAATCATCATAAGTCCTGGCAATCCGGCCGGAGTGAACTTCATGGAACGCTAGTCTCTCTCCCCCAGCATCTCTTTGACTTTCATTAAAAGAAAGTCAAGATCATAAGGCTTCACAATATAATCATTACAGCCATCCCGAAAGGCATCGTTCATCCATGATTCTTTCATTCCCGAAATCATAATGATTTTAACGGCATCTTTGGAGACAACATTCCGGTTCTTTTCACTTTTTCGTATGGTATCGAGGACTTCCAGACCGCTCATGCGGGGCATAATAATGTCGAGAAGGATGAGATCAAAAGGTATACCGGAAATCGATTTGTTGAAGAGCTCAAGCGCTTTTTTGCCGGTGTTGACGGACTGGATTTCGTAACCGTTTTCTTCGAGGAATTCCTGAAGGGGCTCGGAAATATTGATTTCGTCATCGACCACCAATATCCGTTTTGCCATGTCTGATTCCTTGCGTTAAAGCTGCTTTAAAAAAGCAACCGGTGGTTCCCGTTGCTAGTTTTACCAATTATACACGGAATTGGGACAAACGGAAACCCCGGCCATAACTTTCTTTAACGTAAAGACTTAACTACTGTTCTTCCCTCTCCTGACAGTCACATTCCCCATCTTCTGCACAACCTCGGCAGCAATAGGTTTCGCCTTCGACTTGATAGCCTTTTCCGAGGTTTCCCTTCCATTCGCTCTTAGGCATACCGCAATTCTCACATTGGGGTTCTTCTTGAGAAGTCTTTTGCACTGCTTCCTTTTTTTGAGTTTCCATAAGCTCCTCCATTTAAGCGCTTTTTTTCATCTGATAAAGAATTTCCGTTTCCAAAAAATTTTCCATCAGGGCCCCGCAAATATCGGGCCGTTCCAAAGTTACCAGATGCCCGGTCCGGGGAATGGTATAAAATTCCGAACCTGAAATGGTGTCATGCATGACCTGAGATTCCAAAGGAAGAATAACTCTATCTTCTTCTCCGGCGACAATCAAGCAGGGACAGGAAATCGAGGTTAAAAGATCAGAAGCGTCACGACGTCCGGCCATGGCAAGCAACGCATCACACATGCCGCCGGCGTGATTGGTCAAAAGCAAATTCATCACCTTCTCACTCACTTCTGGCCTTGAGTTAAGTGAGGTAACGCCAAGAAGTTTTTTATGCCTATTTTCCGCAAAATTCTCAACTCCATACTGCTGAATTTTTTCAATGGTATGAAGGCGTTCCTCACGTTCCTGCTCAGTATCCGGTCCGGAACGAGTCGAAAAAAGCATGAGCCCGCGCACACGTTCGGGAGTACGGCGTAAAAATTCGAAGGCCACGTACCCACCCATGGAAATTCCTCCGATTACCACCGGCTCATAAATTTTCAAATGATTAAGGAGATTTTCCACTTCTTCTGCCATCAGCGTGATAGATGGCATGGGCTGGCGGACAGAGCCGCCAAAACCGGGAAGATCAGGGGTTAGAACATTCGCATATTGGCTAATCTCCGCCCTTTCCCAATCCCACATGGCTGAAGAAAACGGAAAGGCATGAAGTAAAACCAATGTCACTTCCTTTTTATTCAAACCTGGAGTCATTTGAGAAGCCAGCATAGCCCACCTCTTCTTTCCTTGCAGGGAATACAACAAACCTCATGCCAATTATTTATCTTATTTGTTTCAAGAGGGTTACATCGAGAGAGAAAAGAAAAATATTTAGAGAATGTCAGAAGAATCTGACAAGACAGGACAACAAAGTTAAATCTTATTGAATATAAACGGTTTTGACATTAACAAATTCCCGTATGCCAAAAACTCCGAGCTCACGGCCATAACCTGACTGTTTAATTCCTCCGAAAGGCAGGCGCGGATCCGATCTTACGAGAGCATTCACAAACGCCGAACCCGCATTCAATTCTTCACGCGCAATTCTTTCTCCCCTTGCAACATCACTCGTGAAAACGGCAGCACCGAGTCCAAAAACCGAGTCATTGGCCATTTGAATGGCTTCTTTTTTATCATGCACTTTCACGACCGCAGCCACAGGTCCGAAAACTTCCTCATCAAAAACCGGCATTCGTTTTTTTATATGGCCTAAAATCGTAGGAGGATAAAAAGCCCCGGGCCCGTCGGGAATGTTTCCTCCTAAAAGAAGTTCAGCCCCCATTTTGACACTTACCACAACCTGGTGATGAATCGCATCTCTCAAATCATGGCGGGCCAAAGGACCGACCGTCACTTCTTCCTCTAAAGGATTGCCTATTTTCTGATTCTTCATAAAATTCACCAAACCGCTGACGAATTTTTCATAAACTTTTTCTACCACCAAGAAGCGCTTGGCAGAAATACAGCTTTGACCTCCATTCACGAGCCGCGACTCTCCGCATATTTGAATGGCCTTCTCCAAATTTGCATCTTCAAGGATGATATAAGCATCACTGCCTCCAAGTTCCAAAACCGTTTTTTTAATCAAACTTCCGGCTTTAGCGGCAACCGCTTGGCCAGCCTGGACACTACCGGTCAAAGTGACAGCTTTCACAGCCGGGTGCTCAATGACGAGAGAGACATGCGGTGTTTCCAAAAAAAAATTCGTGAAAATCCCTTCCGGAAAACTCGCCTGCTTAAAAACACTTTCTATGGTTTCAGCGCAGCCCGGTACGTTGGAGGCATGTTTAAGGATCACGACATTTCCGGCCATTAAAGCGGGAACTGCGGCGCGAAAGACCTGCCAAAAAGGAAAATTCCACGGCATGACCGCCAGCACAACGCCAAGCGGTTCAAAGATTACATAACTTTTGGAAGCCTCGGTGGGAATTATTTCAGGCAAAAGGAATTTTTCCGCATTCTCCGCATAATAGTCACAGATCAGCGCACACTTTTCAATTTCCTTGCGGCCTTGCGAAACCGGCTTCCCCATTTCCACTGCCATCAACCGCGCATAAGGCTCTGCGTGCTGCTGAAGCACTGCCGCAGCCGATTTCATCAAAGCCGCCCTTTTTGAAAACGGAATTTTTCGCCAAGATTCAAAAGCGCGAGCCGCTTTTAAAAGGGCGGTATTGATTTCCTCATTCCCTATTTCGCGATAATGATGAAGGACTTCGCCAGTGGTGGGATTGATGGATTGAATGGCCATTATTCAGTGGGAAATCCCGCCTCTTTCCATTCTTTAATTCCGCCTTCGTAAGCCCGGACTTTGAAACCTTTACCCGCCAGCTTTTTCGCAGCCATTCTTGAAGCGGAACAATCGTAACTGGCACAGTAGGTTACGACTTCCTTATTCCGATCAAGTTCCGAGATTCTTGCGTCTAATTGATCGAGAGGAATTTTCTTGGAATCTCTGATGGACCCAAGATTGTAATATTCCGGACTTAGAACATTCACGATTTGAACGGGATCATATTTTCTAATTTTGTCTGACAATTCTTCTTTAGTGATCGCAGCGACACCTGAATGTGTATCAGCATGTTTCATAGTTTTGTCTCCTTTGAAAAATATTTTTGCTTTTCTACTAGTTAACTTTACGTTGCCAATCCGATCACAAACGTAATTTCCCCGTCAGTTTAAAATTGACTTCCGGGTCCACGGGAATATCAAAAACACACAACTCTCCCGAAGAAAGGGCGGTTTTAAGATTGCGAGTCAATTCATCCGGATTTTTCGGAGAGAAATTTTTGATTCCAAAACTTTCGACAAAGGCTCGAAAATCAGGATTGCCAATCTGCGTTCCTGCTGCTTTGCCACGGTTCATTTTTTGCTTCCAACTGATAAGGCCGAAATTATTGTCGTTAAAAATGAGAACGATAAATGCCGCCCCGACACGCCGCGCGGTTTCAAGCTCCTGGGCATTCATTAGAAATCCCCCGTCTCCCATCGCTGTAACAATCCGGCGTTTGGGATAACAAAGCGAGGCAGCTACAGCTCCCGGCAAAGCAAAACCCATGCTCGCTAAACCATTTGAAATCAAACAGCCATTGGGCGTGTTGACTGGAAAATTGCGGGCAATCCAGAGCTTGTGGCTTCCCACGTCGCTGATCAAAAGATCTTCATCCTCCATCACCGAACGCAGAATATTCAAAACTCCCGGCACAGTAAAACGCTGGCCGGGTTTTAGACTGTAGCTTTCGATATCGGCAATGATTCTTTTGCGTATGGGTAAATACCAGGAGGAATCAAAAACTTTTTCTTCTTCGGAAAAGAGACGGTTCAATTCGCGAAAAGTAGCCGCAATGTCCGCTACAATTTCAACTGCGGGCTGATAATGCGTGTACACTTCGGCAGAAGTGAAATCGATATGCACAATGATTTTATCCCCTTTGGAATTCCAGCGATCGGGCGGATATTCGGCGATGTCATAACCGACCGCGATCACCAAATCCGCTTTGTCCATTGCGTCCATCACAATATCCCGGAATCCGAGGCCGATAGTAAAAAGAGATTGTGGCTTTTGATCCGACACGGCACCTTGCCCCATAAAAGTATTTACAAATGGAACATTGAATTTCTCCACGAAATCGGACAATTGTTTCGCCGCAGGTTTTCGTACCGCACCGTTTCCTGATAAAAGAAGAGGATGTTTGGACTTCTTTAAAAGTTGGACAGTGTCTTCCAGCGCTTTCACATCTGGATCAGGTCTGCGTACGGTGACCGGGCGAATGGGTTTCTGGTTCGTTTTCATTTTCGCCATATCTTCCGGAAGTTCAATATGAGTGGCCCCCGGTTTTTCGGTTTCTGCAATTTTAAAAGCGGTACGTACAATTTCAGAAACCGAATCCGGATGGGCAACGGAGGTATTCCATTTTGTAATCGGACGAAACAAACTTACAATATCCAGGTACTGATGGCTTTCTTTGTGAATGCGGTGAAGGCCGGCTTGTCCTGTAATGGCCACGATCGGGCTTTTGTCGAGATTGGCATC
>JACPXL010000053.1 GCA_016196555.1 Candidatus Omnitrophota bacterium
CTTTGGGATTGTTTTGACCTTGCCATGAAAAGAAGTGAAACCCTCGCGATTTCAAAAGAAGAAATAGGCCGTACTCTGGGAAGTTTTCTTGAGGCCTCGGGCGAAGCCATCGGGGATTTTGATTTCCAAATGACCGAGCGCCGCCAAGACCCTCAAAAAGGGGGCGGCGAAGACAGTAATTTTTCGTACTACGAAAGACGGGAAAGAAAATTTGTTTACAGCCAGCCGATTTTTCAGGGGTTTCGTGCGCTTGGGGCGTTATCCGGGGCGGGTAGTCTTAAAAAACAGAAAACGAATGAATGGGAGCGTGCCAAACAGCTTCTTTTTATGGATGTCGTCGATGCTTTCTACGAGTATCTGCGGTTGGAAAGAGATATCGAAGTGATCGAAGGTATTTTGAATTTGTTCGGGGAACGTATTAAAGAATTAAAAGGATGGGAAGATATCGGGCGCACGCGTACGAGCGAAGTGGCGACCGCCCGCTCCCGTCTCGAAATTTTCCGGGCGGAACTCGCTAAGGCAAAAGGCGATCTGGCGGCGGCAAAAAATCTCCTCTCCTTTTTAATCGGTATTCCGGTGGAAACCCGCGAACTTGCGGACGAAGACATCGATGCGTTTTCAAATGAGTCCATCGATCCGCTTCAGCTTTCACTCGAGCGTCCGGATGTGGAAGCGAGCCGGCAGGCCGTTAAAACCGTGCGCGGTGCTTTGATTGTGGCGCAAAGTGATCTGTGGCCTAAGGTCACTTTGGACGGCAATCTTTATGAACATCGCGAAGGGCCTCAATCCGGTATCAGCTGGGATACGCTTGTGACGATGAAAGTCCCACTTGGAAAAGGAGGGACTACGGTAGGAGAAGTCCGTGACGCTTTGAGTCAGTGGCGTGAAGCCAAGTTGACTTATTCTTTAACACAGCGCACGGCCGAGCGTGAAATTACGGATGCCTTTGACCGTTGGAAAAGTTCCTCCGAACGATATGGATCTTTGGAAAAGGCGGTGGCCGCTGCTCAGGAAAATTTCAATTTACAGAAAGACGAGTACGAACATCATCTGGTGAGTAATTTAGATGTGCTTGAGGCCATGCAGGTGCTTTTTGAAACCCGGCGTGATGCCAACGAGGCTTTTTACGATATGAAAAAAAATTATTGGCAACTTGAAGTGGCCAAAGGCCGTTGCTGTGCAGAAGCATAACAGATGCTGTCATTGCGAGGATTCCCGCTTAAAGATTGCGGGAATGACAATCACTGTCATCCCCGAACACTTTCGCAGCAGA
>JACPXL010000056.1 GCA_016196555.1 Candidatus Omnitrophota bacterium
CCGGCCGAGGCCCGCTGGGCAGTAAAATAAAGCCGAAGTCTGCCGTCCTGCAAAGCCACCAGGGCAGGCTCAGAAACATGTTGAAGATTTCCAGGCATTCCTGCAATTTCAGTAAGTTGAGGAGGCGTCCAATTTTCGCCATCGTCCCGGCTTAGCATTAATGCGATTTTGCCAAAAGCTTTGGGATTATTCAGAGGAAACCATTGAAAGGCGCAAAGAATTTCTCCGCTCCAATACTCGATGCAGCTCGGCGTATCCGCCCGCTCGACAAATATTCCTTTGCGAGTGAAGGTTTTGCCATCCGCGGATTCGTACTGTTCGAGATTTTTGTAGGTTTCAGCCCATGAAACCGGCGAAAAGGCAAGAACACAGAGAAGACAAAAGGCAGGAATACTTACAAAAGACATGGCTTTAAATAATTTTTCGGAGTTCCCGGACGAGTCTTTGTGTATCAAAAGGTTTTCCAATAAGTGCAAAACGCCGCTCTTTCTGAGGGAAAACGGGCGGGCGGTCTTTCGCAAGTCCCGAGATAAAAATCACGGGAGTATGTGAAACAAGCAGGCCTTCCCGTACTAATTCTTCATAAATTTCAGGGCCGTTTTCATCTTCCAGCATAATGTCGAGAATAATCGCATCGAATTTTTCGGTCGTCACAAGATCGCGGAATTCCCCCGCATTGCCGGCAATCAAGACTTCGAAACCTTCCAGCTCGAGAATACTCTTGAAAAACTCCTGCATGGCCCAATCATCATCGACAACCAGAATTTTCGATCTCATGCCCAGATGATAACATTCCTTACATCAGAAAAAAAGAACGCGAGGGCTTATTTAAGCGATCGAGAAACTCTTAACCCCCGCTATTCCAGGAAGATACAAGGCAAAAAATAAAAAAAGGGGGCATTTTGCCGGTTTTGATTTTATCAGAAGATTAAACCCGTCAGAAGATTAAAATTTTCTTGAAATAACCCTCATGATATAATCGATGCACCATGGGCGAGCAAATTTCGGCCTTCCAAAAATTGGTCAATACCGCCATTGAATTCATCGTCAATTACAGCTTTCAGGCCCTGGGCGCCGTTATTGTCCTTATCGCCGGCAGTATTTTGGCCGGCTGGGTCCAGCGGCTCGTTCTTAAATTACTCACCAAGAAAAAACTGGATGTTACCCTTGCCCATTTTCTTGCCAGCTCAGCCCGCATCAGTGTCTTTGCGATTGCCGCCATCATTGCGCTGGGAAAATTTGGAATCACCATTGCCCCATTTGTGGCAGCGCTTGGCGCAGCAGCATTTGGTGCAACCTATGCCATTCAAGGCCCTCTTTCTAATTACGGCGCGGGGCTTTCAATTATTCTTGGCCGGCCCTTTGTGGTGGGAGACACCATTACCGTCGCGGGTGTAAGCGGTGTGGTGGTCGAAGTCAAACTGGCTGCCACTCTCATCACGGATGAAGACGGCGTCAGAATTACCGTTCCCAACAAACATATTGTGGGAGAAATTCTTTACAATTCAAAAACAAATAAAATCGTGGAAAGTGTGATAGGAATCAGTTATGACAGCGATACTGACGTTGCCATTAACACGATTCAGGAAATTCTTCTGAAACACTCCGAGGTTGTCCGCACTCCCCTGCCGCACGCCGGCATTCAAGCCTTTGCGGAATCTTCTATCAATATTGGGTTCCGTTATTGGGTGCCCACCGCAACCTATTACAAATCTTCCTATGCCGTCAATAACGCGATTTTCAAAGCCATTACGGCGGCCGGAATCAAAATCCCATTCCCTCAACGGGAAGTCCGTTTAGTCAAAGAGCCGGTTTAGGCTAACGCTTTTCAAGCGCGGAAAGTAATTCCTGATTGGTGGGATATTTCTGAAGTTGGTCGACTAAGATTCTTGCGGCCTCTACAGTCCCAAGTTCCGCTAATGCCCGCCGAAGTTTTACCATCTGTTCCCGCTCCCCCGGCTCAAGAAGCAATTCTTCTTTGCGGGTCCCGCTTCGCGCAATATGAATGGCGGGGAAAATCCGCTGATTAGAAATTTCGCGGGAAAGAACAATTTCCATATTTCCCGTTCCTTTGAATTCTTCAAAAATAACTTCGTCCATACGGCTGCCGGTTTCAACCAAGATCGTGGCAAGAATGGAAAGCGATCCGCCATTTTCGATTTTGCGTGCTGCACCGAAAATTCGCCGCGGAACGGCAAGTGCCCCGGCATCCACGCCGCCTGAAAGCGTTCTTCCGCTGGAGCGCCTCTCCGCGTTATGAACCCGCGAAAGCCGCGTGAGAGAATCAATGACCACGAGAACATTGTGTCCGGCAGAAGCTTCGCGAAATACTTCCCGCATCAATTCATCCGCCGTCTGAATATGATGCTCGTAAGTTTCGTCAGAAGAAGACCAGCGCACTTGGGCCGGAACACTGCGGCGGAAATCCGTGACTTCTTCCGGCCTCTCATCAATCAGCAAGCAGTAAAGTTTGATTTCCGGACAACTCTTGGCCACCGCCTGACAAATATGTTTGAGAAAAGTGGTTTTACCGGAACCAGGCGGAGCCACGATTAATCCGCGCTGGCCCATGCCGATGGGACAAATTAAATCCATGGCGCGCATGGTCAATTCTTTACTGCCATCTTCAAGGCGAATGCGCGGCGAAGGATCCACCGCCGTGCTGGCATAAAACTGGCGTTCGGTTTCGTCGACAGGACGCTGTGTTCTCATCGGCCCCGGCCGCGAATTAAAAGGCGTGGTCTGGCGAGGACGAGCGTTTGGAGGCGGTGAAGGCCGCTGGCCGCGATGATGTGGATTGCGGGGGCGTTCCTGGTCATGACGAAATTTTCTCATTCGATTTATTTTACGATCTTATTGAATTTGGAACCTTCGAGGGTGAGGTTATACATCAAGCCTTTCTGCCCAATCACAAACGCCACAATCGGCTGATTGGCTTTGCCCGTATCGATAGAACCGTTTGCTCCTACGGTGACAAGCGCCACCGAACCATCGACTCCGGCTTTCCATCCATCACTCGTACGAAAATCTTTTAATGCCTGATCTTCCATGAAGAGAAGATAAATGCTTTTTACCTGGGCGCCGAGCTGCAACCCGAATGAACCTCCGATGGTGTTGTAATAATCGACGGTTTTATTCTCAATACGCAGTGCACCTTCACCGTATTCTCCTCCGATTCCAATACCGCCTTTGACCACTTTAGGTAGGACCAGCACACCTTTGGCCTTTTTCAAAAGCTCCGAAACTCCTCCCACTTCATTCTGCAGCCGTTCGAGTGCGGTATCGACACCGGCATCGATTTCACGCGCGGATTTGGCATAAGA
>JACPXL010000058.1 GCA_016196555.1 Candidatus Omnitrophota bacterium
ACCAAAGGGCAATCCAAAATTTCCAAACGCGTGATTCTGGAATCCATGATTTTTGTCTGCCGGCTTTTTTTTCAAAGAAATCGTGTCCGGCAGGCGGTTCGTCAAGCGGCCAGCACCTCCACCCAAGTCATGGCGTATTAAGTGAAAAATCGTTTTTTATTCATTTTGGCCATTGCTCTCCCCGTTCTTGCGATTCAAACTGTAAAAATCGATCGTCCGTTTGCGGGGCATTATGCCAGTTATCAAGGAACCGTGATGGCCGCCATGGCCCGCAACATGATCCGGGAAAATTTTTCGGAATTTTTATATCCAAAAACCGATTCTCTGATCGGCGGAAAACGCTCTCTCCACATGAATCAATATCCCTTTCCTTCGGTTCTCGCTGCCCTTGGATCTCATTTTATCGGGGGCCGCTTGGAGTTTTGGGGGAGGTTTCAAGCCATTGTTTTTAATGCCGGCTGCATTGTTCTCATCGGATTGATTGCCTCCAATTTGTTTAATCCCTTGACCGGATGGATGAGTGCGCTTCTTTATGCTTTTTCGCCGCTGACTTTAATCTACGGGCAAAGTTTTATGTCTGAAGCTAGTTCTTTATTTTTCTTTCTCTTATCGATTTATATCCTGATTAGAAATGACAGGAAAAATTTATTTCCCACTATTTTAAGCGGTCTTTGTTTTGCGGTATCACTGACAGGTCGAGTCCATTGGCTTGTTTTTTACCCCGTTTTCCCCGCAATTTTTTTTACTGATTCTCAAAAAAAATTTCCGGCGAATAAAAATAGGGTATTAGAAAGTCTCATTTTTTTCATTGCCTCGGTTCTTTTGCCTGCTGCGTGGTACGCACATACTTATAACGTTGGCCTTCATGCCGACAATATTCACACCAATTTGTTTATGCAGCTGGGCGGAAGTGATAGCGCAATTCCGAATTTGCTGACTGATTCCGCTTATTATCAAAAAGTTTTTAAGACTATCGCGGGAATGCTGATGACTCCGCTTGTTTTTCCTTTCGTTTTTTTAGGAATCATTTTACTGCGAAGGAATATGCGCGCATTTTGGCTGATTGTGGCGGGGCTTGCGGGAGGGGTAGTCCTCATTTTTCTGGCCCCGGGAAAGGTTCTCGTTCATGATTTTTATCTTTATCCTTTTTATCCCTTTCTTGCCATGCTTGCGGCGCATGCTATCACTCAGCTTTTGGAAAGATTTCCAGCCGTAAAGTCGGGAGCGGTTATCGGTATTTTTTCTATCCTATACCTTGTGGCTTCTGCCCGGTATTTCCTGCACCCCTTATTCAAATACCCCGCCGCAGAGGCGGCTTTGGTTCAAACCGCAGCACGGGTCCAAAATCAAATTCAGCCGGAGGATCATGTCATTTTTTTTGGGGAGGGCGCTGAAGTTTTGCTGTATTACGCGGACCGGCCGGGATGGACTGTCAGACTAAGCCAAATTGGGCAAAAGCTTCGCGCTTATCAAAAAAAGCCGTGGCTTTCTAAGGGGCTGCGTGCCGAAATGAACGCGCTGGAAGCCGCAAATCGCTCTACCGTAGACCTTATGAAGCACCTGATAGGGCAGGGAGCGGGATTTTTCTTTGCGACGGACAAAAATGAGCTTGAGACTGACGCGGATTTGGCCGTTTATTTGAGAAGTCAGCATCAGCAGATTTCGTCCGACGCGGATTCTTTTGTCCTCTTTAAATTGAACCGTTAGGGTGAACTCGGAGAGCTTAAGAAAGAAGGGGAGAAAATTATGGCAGGCTGGGCAAAGCTGCTGGGTTTTCCGCCGGTAAATGACGGATGCGGTAAATAAAAATCTCATGTTTCTTTACCTTCCCGCGAATCTTCTTTTTAAGACTACGGATTAATTTTGCTGCTTTGAAGATGCCGGGCTTGGCATCCAGAAAATCATACTGACGCCAAAGCTCTGCGGAGTAACCGGTATTTTGAAGGGCTTTAAGCCGTTCGGAGTCCGTCGTGCGAGTAAAAAAATAAATCATTTTCTCTTTTTCCAATTTTCCCTTTGCAGTATCCATCCAATCCGATGGCAATTCATACCAGTCGATGACCTCAAAACGCGACTCCATCTCCTGATGTTTTTGATAAAGTTCCCACGGTCCGGGATCTCGACCGAAAGTTTCGCGGAAAATATCGGTTTCGGATTTGATCAGCGTGTTTTGCATGCCGCCGAAATGCATAAGCAGTTTTGAATAAAAGCCGAAATTGGTGATGGCGGTATAAAGGACCGCGGCAAAAATCAATCCCCGGAAAACAAGGCGGCTTTTGTCCTGCTTAAAGAAAATATCCTCAATTTCATGGGTGCCGTAAAATAGAAGTAAAACCCCCGGAATGTAAGCGAAATTAAGAAAGCGCGTGTCGTAAACCGTAAGGCCATTGGCAAATCCCGCCAGGATAACGCAAAACCAAATGGCTACGATCAAGAAATCGTGATCTTTCGGGGAATCCTCGGATGAGATTTTTCGGAAAATAATAAAAGTTAGCCCCAGCCAAAAAAACCATGCCAAAAAGAATCCCAGGTTTTCGCTAAATGAGCGCGGCCATTCCTTTCGCTTCAAACTTGTAAACGGAAAATCTCCTCCCGGAACATAAAATGTGCGCTGCAGTAAATTTTTCCAATGAAACCCAAAAGTGGTTTTATCCTTGGGGGTAAGAGCTTCGGGGATATTGGTTGATGGTGTCTGAGAGCCTGGAGTGTTAGCGGTAATCCACGGTTGCTTAGTCCACTTGGCCAGTGATCTGGCGGGTATCACAAGGACCATCATGCATGCGATTATTCCCGCAAGAAATGCGATACGTGTTAGCGGCAATCGCGGCCGGGTTCTTAGAGATGTCCATCCTAAGAATGCCAGGCAAATAAATGGTAATATCTTTTCACTCGACTTGAGCTTAATGGCAAGCCAGATCGAAACAATCCAAAGGAATACAGACGCCGTGAAAACTCCGGATTTTTTAAAATCGCCGCGGCTAAGCCGTACAAAAGTTAAAAGTGCGATTAAAGAGAGAATCGAAACAAAATATTGAAAATCTACAGAAAAAGTGGAGGTAAGCATGAAATAGTTGCTAGGAAAACTAGCGTAGAGAATTACGGCCAGCCAGCCGTACAGAATGCTGGCGGTACTATAAAAAACGAGAAGAAAAAAAACTGCGGATAAAAGCCCGAAGCCAAATGCTGCCGTGAGGTGAAAGGGAATCATGGAGTCTTGAAACAAATCAAAGAAAACTTTCATGATCAGAAATTGAAAGGGACGAAGATATTCCATTAATCCATTGGCGGGATAAAACCATGCGGGGGTTCGTGGGTCCAGTGTTAGGCGTACTAAGTCCCAATAGCTTAAGGCGTGAGTGCCGCGATAATTGATCGCCAGATGATCCGCGTTGAAATCCGCCGGAAGGCCCACCCAAGAGATGGAGATAAAAAGAAAGCCGAATAAAAAACATCCGGCCGCATGCCACGCTATTTTTTTACTCATGATGATTCCCAAATTAGAATGCCCTAGACTCAAAATGAGGTTTCATGATACCATTTTGCCCTGTTTTTGGAAGTCAAAAAAGGACTAGCGTTTGTACATTTTAAATGACCTCCAGGAATAGGAGGGTATGAAATAGGGTAAAGAGGAATTGTAAACCTCGAAACCATTGGTAATAGAAGAATTTAATTTTCTTCTTTGGGAATGAAAAAGACAGCCACTCTAGGAGCTTTTGGAAGTGTTTGAGGCGTAGAAATCGTGCTAAGAAACCCCAAGCGATGCAAAGGATGAAAAAGAATCGCTGAATAGCCCGAAAATTACGGATGAGAAATTTCTCCAGGCGGAGCTGCTGTTTGAGAAAGCGGAAAGATTCTTCAATCTGCCAACGCTCAAAGTAGGCGTCGATAAGAATCGCGGCATCCTTGAAAGTGCAGACTGCACGGCTGGTCAGAAGAAAGATAGGTTGGCGGTCTTTAAAGTTTCTGATCATCAGAAGAGTTAAAGATTCTTCCTGGTGAGGAAGTTTGACGCTCTGCCAGTCAAAGGAAATATTGGGATGGCGCTTGCCCAAGGTCTTACGGAGATTAAAAGGGAGCCTGGAAGGAATACTGAACGTCACGGGAATTCCTTCATTCAAGAGCAAACGATTGCTATTGATACGAATAAGAAAATCGGCTTTTTGATCGAGGAAGAAATTAAAGGTAGGGTCGCCATCTCCTCCCCGGTCGATGACAAAAATTCCCTTGCGGCGTGTTAAATAAAGAAGGCACTCGGCCCAAAAGAAAAGGATATGGTTTTGACTTTTAAATTCATCAGATTCCTGACTAAAGACTTCGTGAGTCAACGGCAAAATCTTTCGGCCGGGCAAGGCAGCGGTCATGCTCAGCATCCAATAGCCTTTCGTCAATTCCTTCTTCGAGCCGTCTCGTACCGTTGCCAAGGCCTCCATTTTTTGGGCGTGTGGTTTAGCAAGATCCGTAATATCAACCGTCACCAAAGTGTTTTCTTGAATAGAAACAGCCGTTTGCTTGAGATGGGCAATCCAAAGATTGGTTTCATCCCAATACGGACTTTCCAAGGTGCGAAGAAAGCGCCTTTCGGTTGTTTCAAGATGCAAAGGATCAATCTGACGAGCCGATTCTGCTATCAGGCAAGAGCCGGAACTGAGGATTCCCTCAATCAATTCGGGCAATACCTTTTGTCTTGGCTTGTCCAGCACAGCCAAATAAGGTTGCAAATATTGGTTGAATTCATTACGGGTTTGGTCGATTATTTTCATCGAAAGCTTCACAAAGCCCTCCTTCTGGTGTCTGGTTAGTTGCCAAACAAACCATCGGCATTCAGGGGAGGGCTTTTTACTGCCTGTCTAAAATGTACAAACGCTAGAAAATACAATCAATTGACAGACATTTAAAATCAAATATACTTTAATACTGAAGTTGTTGAAAAAATCTCCGATATTACTGTAGAGGTAACTCACACATTATGTCCTATTCTTTTTCCGATAGCCGTAAGCGCATTCTCGTCATTGCGCCTCCGTATCGCCTCAATCAAACTGCTTATGCCCTTGGGTTAATGTATATCGCCGCGGTTTTGGAGCGGGCGGGCCATTATGTGGAAGTCATTGATATGGACGTTCGAAACCTGCCCATGGATGATTACATCCGCGAACTTAAAACTCGAAATTATGATTATGTATGCACCGGCGGAATGATTACCGCTTGGAATTTCCTGGTCTTTACCGTGAATCTTGTCAAAGAGCTCAGACCCAGAGTCAAAGTCATCGTGGGAGGCGGTATAGTCAGTTCCACGCCTAAGCACTTTATGGCGGCTACCAAAGCCGATGCCGGTGTTATTGGTGAGGGCGAAGATACAGTCCTTCATCTCATCCGTACCTTTGAAAATGGGCAGTCCCTGTCAACCGTCGATGGGATCGTCTACCGCGAAGGTAGCGAAGTCATACAGACCAAAGAACGAAAGAATATCCAGGATCTGGACGCGTTGCCGTTTCCCGCATGGGAATTATTTAATGTGGGTCAGACTTACTCCCGTTATCCGTCCCATCATTCCATTATTCACGCCAAGCGGTTTGGCAGCATTTACACCACACGCGGTTGTCCGTTTCAATGTACTTTTTGTTATACCGAAAAGGCTGTCCGCCAGCGCAGCGTCGAAAATGTTATTGCTGAAATCAAGGAATTGAAGGATCGTTATGGCGTCGGACATGTCATGATTGCTGATGATTTATTCGTGGTCAGAAAAAAATATGTGGTCGAGTTTTGTGAGGCCATGATCAAACAAAAAATAAATGTTACTTGGTCTTGCACCGGTCGTTGCAATATTATCGATCGTGAATTTTTAAGAATTTGCAAGTCTGCGGGATGCGATTTTATGGGACTGGGGATCGAATCTGGAAGTGCTGCGGTTCTTAAGGCTATTAAAAAAAATCAAACTCCACAACAAATTGTCGAAGCGGTCAAGATGGTTCAGGAAGCCGGTATTACGCCGGGTGGTACTTTTATCCTGGGTTTGCCGCCGGAAACCAAAGAAACGATGCGCGAGACCGCGGAGATCTATAAAACGATCAATCAGTACCGCACTCATGTCAATAAATTCTTCTTTGCCACGCCGTATCCCGGCACCGAGCTTTATACCCAGATGAAGACCGCGGGAAAAATCACCGATGAAATCGCCTACTTTGAAAAAATTTCCGAACGCGGAGACGCAGTAGACTTTGTCATGAATTGCACGGATGCTATTTCGGACGAAGACTTGATGAGACTTAAAAAGGAACTCGAAAATGAAGTGATGCAAGACTTTATCGCGAAGCATCCTTTTCTTTCTTTCCAACAATGGTGGTTGCATAAAACCCCGTGGGGGAAAATTCGCACGGCTTTGATTATGCTCAAAATGAAGGGGTTTCGGGAGAATATGCAATTTTTATGGACAAAAATTCTCGCCAAGCTAAAACTAATTCCTGATCCTTACCATCGTACGTGGAGCAAAAGAAAAACTTACGCCTACGCTCAAACGCTCATCGAAGGACGGATGGTCACATTTTAAGAAATTTGCATTTCACCCACCTTTAATTACACACACTTAGTATGAATTGCAATTTCAGTATGAAGCATTTTCAGGAAGCCCTGCAAATGGGCCTTGTCCATGGGTATCGCTTTGTGCGTTTTGAGGATTTGGAATCGATTCCCACGGGGCAAAAATTTTGCGCCTTGCGCCATGACGTGGACTATATGCCGGAATGGTCGGTCACCTTCGGCGAAATAGAGCATCAATTGGGGATTAGAGCCACGTACTTTTATCAAATTTGCGCGGAGACCTACAATCTTCGCCATTCGAAAAATTTCAAGGGGATTCACCGGCTTCATGAGCTGGGGCGAGCGATGAATCGTATTGACGTCTTGTGACATACAATGATACGATTCGCCCTATGTCTCTCACTAAAGCGGTGCCGTATGGCCGTCAGCATATAAAATCTGTAGATATTAATGCGGTTCGCGAAGTTCTCACCGCGGACTTTATTACCCAAGGGCCCAAAGTTGATGAGTTTGAACGAGCCTTAGCGGATTATTGCGGGGCCAAATATGCCGTTGCGGTTTCTAGCGGAACAGCAGCCCTTCATCTTGCCTCATTAGCCGCCGGATTAAAAAAGGGTGATGAGGCCATCACCACTCCGATTACTTTCTTAGCCACTTCAAACGCTATTTTATATGCCGGAGCTACACCGGTTTTTGCGGACATCGACTATGAAACCATCAATCTCGATCCGTCTTCCATCAAAAGAAAAATCACTTCAAAAACTAAAGCTGTCTTTCCAGTTGATTTTGCCGGTTTGCCGGCAGCCATGGCCGAAATAGCCACCATGGCAAAACGTCACCGTCTCATGGTAATAGAAGATGCTTCTCATGCTTTAGGTGCCGAGTACCGGCATGGTCGTGTTGGATCCTGCAAATTCTCAGACATGACCATTTTTAGCTTTCATCCTGTTAAACACATTACCACCGGGGAAGGGGGCGCAATCACGACCAATCGCCGGAATTTATACGAGAAATTAAAAGCCCTACGCAGTCATGGGGTCCGGCGTTCGGAAAAAGGAAGAGAAAAAATCGGCGGCTGGTATTATGAAATGCAGGATCTCGGATTTAATTATAGAATCACAGACTTTCAATGCGCATTAGGTTTAGCCCAACTTAAAAGAATCGACGGTTTTCTCCAAAAACGCCGGAAAATTGTTGCGAAATACGACGCCGCTTTTTCGAAGCTTAAAAATTTAAAGGTTCCTGCACAAAGAAGAGAAGGGCAAAAACACGCTTATCATTTATATCTCTTGCGCCTTCAAGTTAAAAAAACCACACAAGCCCGAAAAGCTCTTTACGATACCTTGAAACAATCCGGAATACTCACGCAGGTTCATTATATTCCCGTGTATCAGCAGCCCTTTTACCGCCGGCTTTTTAATGGCAATCTACCTCATTGTCCCAATGCCGAGCGTTATTATGACGAAGTTTTGAGTTTGCCGCTCTTCCCTGATTTAAAATCGACTGAGCAGAATCGAACCATCCAAGTGGTAGAAGATTTTTTGAGCAAATGGAAGCTGCAATGAAAATTCTTTTTAGAGCCGACGCAAGTAATCGAATCGGTGTGGGACATCTGATGCGATGCGTGGCTCTCGCGCAATATTTTTCCAAACAGGGAGTTGAAGTTTATTTTTTGACTGCAACTAAAAATGAAAAAATAAAAACTTATTTAAGAACTCAGCCATTTAAAGTGGAATTTCTTCCATTTCCGGATGAAGAATGCGGGAGTCAAAAAGATTTAAATTTAACCTTACAGGTCATTGAACATGCGGTTGATTGGGTCGTTCTTGACAATGATTATTATGACATTCGGTATCAGAAAAAAATTCGTGCAGCAGGCGTTCCCCTGCTTGTAATCGACGACTGCAATAAACGCAATTTTGATGCTTCGATCCTTCTTAATCATAGTGCGAATGCCCGCCGTCTGGACTATAAACAGCAGCCGGAGACTGAGTATTTGCTCGGCCCTGAGTACGCACTTCTCCGGCAAGAACTAATCAAATTTCCTCAGCGCAAGCAAAAAGGATTCGCCAATCTTTTGGTAACTATGGGCGGAAGTGTGCAGAGTGAAGCTTGTGAAAAAGTGCTTCGAGCGGTTGAAAAAATCAGAGATTTCTCATTGCATGTGAAAGTTGTCGGAGGTTTTTCGGAAAAGATTCAGAATGTGCTGTCGGCATCATCAAATAAAATTGAAAGGGTCGAGGCTTCTTTCGAGATGGCGAAACTTTATGACTGGGCCGACCTTGCGGTGTGTGCTGGCGGCGGGACAGGTCTTGAACTTTGCTTCTTTAGTATTGTTGGTCTTACCGGGGCTCTGGTAGAACATCAAACGCCCGTCGCTCAATCCTGGGAGAATGAAGGAATTTTCATTTTTCTTGGAGATTATCATCGCGTAACGCCTGAGGAGATTGGTGAAGGTCTCAGGAATTTAATAAAAAATCCTAAAATGGTTGATACTATGAGAACCAAAGCTAAAAAACTTGTGGATGGAAATGGCCCGTCAAGAATCTTCCAGGCGATGTGCGCTTCTGCCAAAATTAACTCATAAAGGAAAAGTAAATGGCTAAAGAAACAAAGCAAATAGGCAAATGGACGACTGATTTTGGGAAGGAATATACCAAACGTAATTTTCCAGCAGATCTCGAAGGCCTTGAATCCATGTACAAGAATCGATTCAGGTTGACGCGTACGGAAATGAATCAACGTTTTTTAAAATCCGTGGACCATTCGGCACGCATTCTTGAAGTGGGGGCTAATACTGGAAATCAGCTGATGTGTCTGAAAAGAATGGGATTTTCGAATCTCTTCGGAATTGAACCTCAAGCCGAAGCAATTGAATTATCCAAATGTAAATCGGAAGGAATTTTGCTTCTGCAGGGGACAGCTTTTGATATTCCGTTTGAAGACGGAGAATTTGACCTTGTCTTTACCTCCGGTGTTTTAATTCATATTGCGCCAAGTGATCTTCCGAGCGCCATGAAGGAAATTTACCGCGTGTCCAAAAAATACATTTGGGGATTTGAATATTGGTCCGAGCAATGGACCGAAATTTCTTATCGCGGGCAGAACGATTTATTATGGAAAACCGATTATGCTCGTGAGTATCGCAAGCTTTTCCCTGATTTGAGTTTGATTCAAAAAGAAAAATTTAAATATTCCGGCGAAGAAAATCAAGACGCCATGTTTTTACTCAAAAAGGGAAAGTAATATGCGCACTTTGTCCATTGTTCAAGCCAGAATGGGTTCGACACGGTTGCCTGGGAAAACCCTTTTAAAAATCAAAGGCAAACCCATGATTGTCCATGGCCTTGAACGCCTGAAAAAGTGCCGGCTGATTGATCATATTATTTTGGCCACTTCCAATTTGAAAGAGGACCGTGTTTTGCTCGACACTGCACGCAAACTCGGGATCGAAGGTTTTGCCGGAAATGAACAGGATGTCCTTGACCGGTATTGGCAGGTGGCTCGTCCGCATAACCCGGAGGCTGTTGTGCGTTGTACGGGAGATTGCCCTTTGCTTGATCCATTCGTAACAGATCAGGTGATTGAGCAGCATTTTAAAAATAAAAAAGATTATACGAGTAATACCCTGACCCGTAGTTTTCCGCGCGGTTATGACACTGAGGTTTTTCGGTTTTCTGCCCTTGAACGGGCAGCTCGCGAAGCCCGTGAACCGTTTGAGCGGGAACATGTCACGCCGTATATCTTCGGTCATCCAGAAATCTTTTCACTGGATGAAGTGATCGCTAAACCTGCCTATCACGCTCCCGGTTTAAGGCTTACGGTTGATACTAAGGAAGATTTTGAATTTATTTCCGCGATTTTTAACGGCCTTTATGATAAAAACCCTTTTTTCGGGGTAAAAGAAGTCATGTCTTTTTTGGCCAAAAACCCGAAATTGACGCAAATTAATACCTATGTACAGCAAAAGCCGATGATAGTTCCTGACATGAAATAACCATTAAAAATTATTATTGACCTAAAACAACCTAGATGATAAAGTTTTCCAACTCTTAACCACTGAGACCCTATGGAAATCAATGAAAACGAAGTTTATACCACGGCTGAAATGCAGGAAATTCTCAAGATTAGCCAAAGCACCGCGATGCGCATGCTAAAAACCGGGCTTATTCGTGCTGCCAAAGTAGGAAAACAATATCGCATCATGGGCAAAGAGCTTTTACGCCTCGTCTCGCCCCAATTAGAAGATAAGGTAGGAAAAATTTACAACAAAGGACGCAAATGGGTCCATGAGGGGATTGATGAAAGCCCCAAACCCGTGGCCAAACATGTCAAACAATCTTAAAGATCCTTTTAAGGGGAAAACTCTTTTAATCACCGGGGGCACCGGGTCCTTCGGGAAAAAATTTACCGAACTTGTTTTGAAGCGCTACCAACCCGAACGCTTAATCATTTTCAGCCGTGATGAATTCAAACAATTTGAAATGGCGCAAATTTTTTCCCCTTCAGATTATCCTGCTATCCGCTATTTTGTGGGCGATGTTCGTGACAAAGAACGCCTGGAGCGTGCTTTCCACAATGTTGACTATGTCATTCATGCCGCCGCGTTGAAACAAGTTCCTGCCGCGGAATACAATCCGTTCGAGGCGGTTAAGACCAATATTCTTGGCGCGCAAAATGTCATCAATGCCGCGCTTGATTGCGGAGTCAAAAAAGTCCTGGCGCTCAGTACGGATAAAGCGGCCAACCCCATTAATCTTTACGGTGCGACCAAGCTTTGCGCCGATAAATTATTCATCGCAGGCAATTCGTACGCGGGGCACGATTCGTGTATCTTCAGCGTGGTTCGTTATGGGAATGTGGTGGGAAGCCGCGGAAGCGTGATCCCTTATTTTATGGAACAGCGTAAAACCGGAGTGCTTTCGATCACGGATCCGCGCATGACACGCTTTTGGGTGACTTTGGACTATGCCGCTGAATTTGTGTTTGAGCGCTTGAATGAAATGGTAGGTGGAGAACTTTTTATCCCTAAAATTCCGAGCATGAATATTATGGATCTCGCGAAAGCCATCGCCCCGGAATGTGAAACACGCGTTACCGGCATTCGTCCCGGCGAAAAACTGCATGAAATCTTACTTCCTCAAAATGAAGCCCGAAAAACATTGGAATTTGAAAACGGTTATGTCGTCCAGCCCGATTTTGATTTTTGGGGCAATCGTTTTGTTAAAACGAATCGCATGAAAGCGGTTGCGGAAGATTTCGAATACAGTTCTAATCATAATCCTCACTTTCTAACACTCGATGAGATGCGTAAGCTCATCAATGGAATTGTTTATGATCATAAAACTTCTGATACTGGAGGAGCCATCAAATCATGCTAACTTCCCCGCAGCCCGAACAAACTAAAAACAAAGCTGTCATGCGATATTGCACGCATTGCCTTTTACCCGACACAAAACCCGATCTTTATATTGATGATGAAGGCGTTTGCCATGCCTGCCGCAATTATGAAAATCGCAAACAAGTGGATTGGAATGCCCGCCGCAACGATTTGATGGAAATTTTAGAGCGTTACCGGAGCAAGAATGCTACGCGTTGGGACTGCATTGTTCCTGTGAGTGGTGGCAAAGACAGCACATTTCAAACCATCAGGATGCTCGAGCTCGGAATGAACCCGCTTTGTGTTACCGCAACGACCTGTGACTTAAGCGAAATCGGACGAGCTAATATTGAGAATATTAAAAAACTTGGGGTTGATTATATTGAATTTTCTACCAACCCGATTATCCGGCACAAAATCAACCGTATCGCGCTCAAACAAGTGGGAGATATTTCATGGCCGGAGCATGTAGGCATTTTTACGCTTCCCGTTCGCATGGCGGTTCAAATGGGCGTCCCGCTTATTATCTGGGGAGAAAACGCTCAAAATGAGTATGGGGGACCGGCTGCCGCGGCGGAAACCAATGTTCTTAATCGTCGCTGGCTGGAAGAGTTTGGTGGATTGCTGGGGTTGCGGGTGACTGATCTTATTGGTCTTGAAGGCATTGAGGCACGCCACATGGTTCCTTACACCTATCCCTCCGACGCCGATCTGGAACGGGTTGGAGTCACGGGCCTTTATCTTGGCTATTACATTTCGTGGGATTCTTACACCAATGTTTTGATCGCTCAAGCGCAAGGATTTTCTACCTATCCGGGAATTGTCGAAGGTTCAATGGTCAATTATGAGAATTTGGATAATCATCAAACTGGAATTCACGATTATTTTAAATTTTTGAAATTTGGTTTCGGCCGCGCTACCGATATTGCCTCGCATCACGTGCGCCGTGGAAGATTGACGCGCCAAGATGCTCTCAAGTTGGTGATTAAGCACGATGGAAAATTCCCCTGGACTTATCTCGGTAAGCCCATCGAAAAAATTCTTGAACCTCTCGATATTACGATCGATGAATTCATCAAAATTTGCGACCGCTTTACCAACAAGAAGATTTTTGTTACAGACTCCCGCGGAAATTTAGTCAAAGACCGTCATGGTAACTTGACGAAGATTGTCTATGACAATCCATGAGCGTATTGATTGTCGATTACAAGATGGGCAATCTTGGGTCTGTGAGCCGCGCGCTTGAAGAATGCGGCTGTGATGTTTCTCTTTCCGATAATCCCAGCGATTTAAAAAACGCCGAACGTTTTATCCTGCCCGGCGTCGGTGCTTTTGCCGACGGAATGAATCAACTCAAACGCCAAGGTTGGATCCCCGAAATTCGTGCTGCCGTAAGTGACGGCATTCCGATGCTTGGAATTTGTCTGGGGATGCAGCTTTTAGCCGAAGCCGGCACCGAAGGCGGCGAAACGCAAGGGCTGGATCTCATTCCGGGAAAAGTTACGCGGCTCATTCCTCCGGCGCAGCAAACCCGGCTTCCTCATGTGGGCTGGAATGAAATTCATTTCAATCACAACTCCAGCATTTTAGAAGGAGTTCCTTCCGGCACTGACTTTTATTTTGTTCACAGCTATCATTTTATTCCCGCGGATCCCGGCGTGGTCATGGCCCGGACGCCGTATTGCGGGGAATTTGCTTCGGTGGTTATGAAAAACCGGATTTTGGGGGTTCAATTCCATCCGGAAAAAAGCGGGAAGCCGGGCTTTCAGATTTTGCGGAATTTTTTAAAAATCTAGGAGTTCAAGTTCAATGCTCAAAGTTCGCATCATCCCAACCTTGCTTTGGAAAAACGTCACCTTGGTCAAAGGAGTGGCTTTCAACAGCTGGCGGCGGATCGGCACCATCGTCCCCGCGGTTAAAGTTTACAACACGCGGGAGGTGGATGAGCTTATTCTTCTCGATGTCACAGCCACGGGCGAAAATCGTCCTCCCGATTACGAAAGTGTTTATGATATTTCGGCCGATTGTTTTGTTCCCCTTACCGTGGGCGGAGGCGTGCAGGATATTGAGCACATCCGTAACTTGCTGCGTGCCGGAGCGGATAAAGTCGCCATCAATAGTGCGCTTTACACTAACCCGTCACTCATAGAAGAAGCTGCTAGACAATCTGGTTCGCAATGCATCGTAGCTTCTATCGATGCACGCCGTATGGCCGATGGACGCTACCAATGCTACAGTCATTGCGGCACTCAGCCTACCGGCAAATATCTTCCGGAGTGGGCACAGGAAGTCGAGTCTTTGGGTGCTGGAGAAATCCTGATTACGTCTATTGAAAACGACGGCACGATGATTGGTTATGATATTGAAATGATTAAGACGGTGAGTGATCACGTAAGCATTCCGGTGATTGCTTCTGGAGGGGCGGGGAATTATCAGCATATGTTGGAAGCGATTGAACTTGGGCATGCGTCCGCCATCGCCGCTGCCAGCATTTTTCATTTCACGGAACAAACTCCGCTTGAAGCAAAAAAATATTTGGCCGCAAAAAATATTCCAGTGCGCAATATTAATGTTAAAAATGGAGTGATGCTATGAGTAAAATAAAAAATTACATTGAAATCAACGGCCGACGCATTGGACCGGAGTATCCCGTTTACCTGATTGCCGAACTTTCGGCTAATCATAACCGGAATCTTGATGATGCGGTAAAGATGATTCATGAGGCCAAAAAAGCGGGCGCTGACGCCGTTAAACTGCAAACGTACACCGCGGACAGCCTGACGATTCCATCTGATAAAAAATATTTCAGAATTGGCGGGGGGACTTTGTGGGACGGCCGCACGCTATATGACCTTTACGATGAAATTTATACTCCTTGGGAATGGCATCCCCGTTTAAAAAAAGAAGCGGCGAAGGCCGGCATCGATTTATTTTCATCTCCTTTTGATGACAAAGCCGTGGATTTTCTGGAAAAGCTGGGCGTTCCGGCTCATAAAATTGCTTCTTTTGAAATTGTGGATATCCGTTTGATTCAAAAAATTGCGCGCACGCGAAAACCCGTCATTATGTCAACTGGGATGGCGAGTCTGGGTGAAATTCGAGATGCCGTGACGGCAGCGCGCAAGGCAGGGGCCCGTCAAATTGCCCTTCTCAAATGCACGAGCGCTTATCCTGCGCCGCCGGAAGAAATGAATCTCAAAACGATTTCTCATTTAGCAAAAACCTTTAAGGTTCCTGTGGGAATTTCTGACCACACAAAAGGAATTACGGTTTCCATCGCCGCTGTTGCCATGGGGGCTTGCCTTATCGAAAGGCATTTTACACTTTCCCGGGAAAACAAATCGGCGGACAGTGAGTTCTCGCTGGAACCTCACGAATTCCGCCAGATGGCAGATGCGGTTCGCCTGGTGGAAAAGGCGGCTGGCAATGCACATTATCAAGTGGGAAAAGAAGAAGAAAAAAGCCGCACCTTCCGCCGCTCGCTTTTCATTGTACAAAACATGAAAGCGGGAGAATTATTTACGGAAGAAAATTTGCGCTCGATACGCCCGGGCTATGGCTTGCCTCCTAAATACTTGCCTTCCATTCTGGGACGAAAGTGCAAACGTAATGTTGATCGCGGAACTCCGCTGACTTGGGATATGTGCCGATGAAAATTCTCTTTTTAACCCCGGAAGCCAATATCTTGACGAAGTGGCTTGAGGATCAGGGAGAGCGCATTACCGTTTGGCATGATAAGCTGACGCGGCAAGAAGTTGAGCGCATGGCGCCGGATATGATTCTAAGTTACAACTATTCCTTTTTGCTTCCGCCTTCCATTTTCGTTTATCCCGCGCTGAAAACTATAAATTTGCATATTTCTTATCTTCCTTGGAATCGAGGCGCTGATCCCAATCCGTGGAGTCATTTGGAAAATACCCCGAAAGGCGTCAGTATTCATCTAGTGGATGAAGGAATTGATACAGGGCCGGTGATCTGCCAACGAGAAGTTTTTTTTGATGACCAGCGTGATACGCTTCGAACAAGTTATGAAAAATTACAACTCGAAATTCAGCGGCTTTTCCGGGAAAATTGGCCGATCATCCGCGGCGGCTCGTATCAAATTTCTAAACAGTCCGGTGCCGGCAGTTTTCACCGCCGCAGTGATCGGATTAAATTTTCATCCCGCTTAGAACCAAAAGGCTGGGACACTTTGCTGCAGGATTTTAAAAGGGCAGGTCAAATCGCTTGAGCCCGGCCACTGCAACCCACAAACTGCTTATTTTGGAAGAAAATACGACGCTTCCGCCTGAGGCTAAGTACGATCATGTATTTTCTTTTCGCGCTTATGAGCATGCACAATCATTCCCTCATGATTACATAAGCGCCGAAGAGGTGGGAAAGCTTTATTTCAAAGCTTATGACATGCTTTGTTCCCGCTTGCTTGATCCGCAGTGGGACAAAATCTTTTTCTACCGCGGTGTAAGCTTGTTGGGATGTTTCAAGAAAGAATTTTTTGATAAAACTTTTAACTGGGCCTTACGCTATGAAATCGTAAAAAGAGTTTTGGCGCGCTATAACGACAGCGAAATTCATTTCAATAATGAAAATCGCCCGAAAAAGCCCGCATTTCTTTTCGACCTTATCGAGAAGAGTCCTCTCAAGAACAATCCCCATGTTCATATTGTCAATCAGGTTCATCCTCCTTCGGTAACGTCTTTTCCAGACCTTGCCCCAAGGCCAAAAAAAATATTGCAAAAAATGTGCTTGAGTCTTCCGGTTTATTCTGTGGGGGATTTATCCCGCGTTAAGGTGGCTGTATTTTCTGATTTTGGAAGATCGAAAAGCATTATCGAACGAGTTCGTCATGCAGGATGCGTTATTTTTTCCAACCAAGCTGCCCCGCGCACTTTGCTGCGGGCTTTGATCATGCGTGCAGCCTATTTCCAAACCGCTTATCAAACCAGCACGCCTGCCCACCGGCAAATGATCGGGGATTTGATTGAGCAATCGAGGCGCCATCGAATTTTCCGGGATTTTGCAGTCAACGAACTTCAACTTGAATTTTTTTTGCAGCGCAATCTAGAAAGACTTTTCAATACTGTTTTGCCTCGGCTTTTTTTTAAAATCGACGGCATTGAAATTTTTTTTCGATTGTCGCCGATGCTGCGAACCGCTCTTCTTGACGAGGATATTGATCCTACAAAGAATGCTTTTGCCCAGCTAGCTCGCCGCCGTGGAATTAAAACTTTTGTGGAGTTGCATGGAGCCATGGGAGGCAAGCACGGAATCGTCCCTCTTACGGCCGATCAAATCCTTGTTTGGGGACGCACTCAAAAAAAGCGCCTTATGTCCTGGGGGTGTCCGGAAGAAAAGATCGTTGTCACCGGATGCAGCCGCTACGGCCGTTATCAAAAAATGAATACCGCTAAAATCCGCTCGCAGGTAGCCCGGTCATTCCGTCTTAACCCTGCGTCTAAAATTGGGTTGCTTATTTTTACTCCGATAAGCCGGTGGCATGTATGGCATGAACAAAGAATCAAACAAAATATCAATGAAGCGCTGGAACTAGCAGCCGAGATGGCCCGTCAGCAGGGGGCTCAGTTTATTATCAAGCTTCATCCTTTTGATTGGCAAAATCCTTTTTATTCGTCTTGGGTTAAAAAGCATAGAATGGGGAAATGGATCAAGGTCGTCGGCCGTTATGATTCAATGCTTTTAGCAAAGGCCGCTGATTTTCTAGTCGTTTATGGTTCTACCTATGCGGTTGACGGATTTGCGATGGATAAACCTGTTATTTTGCTTTATCCGGATGAAGAACCCATTCCTTTGCTTGAAGAGTTTAAGCCGTTTTCGGTTTTTCCTGAAGCTTCAAGTTTCGAATCGCTCCGTCAAATCCTGCTTCGTCTGATTCAAGGTCAAACCTCTCAGCCTGAACGGTGGAAAGAAGGTCAGGTTGAATGTTTGAATATGCACGGGAAAGATCCGGACGAAATCATCGCATCCCTTCTTCTCCATGTCTAAGCGCAAAGAAATTCTCCAGAATGCGTTTGTTTATTTTTCAGGGACATTTCTGACACAGGGAATCACTTTGGTTGCGTCGGTTTTGTCGCGCCGTTTTCTCGGTCCTGTGCAAACCGGAATTTGGTCCACGCTTCAAGTGCTTGTGGACTATTCAAAATATTCGACGTTAGGGCTTATGGAAGCCGCCACGCGTGACATCCCTTACTTTATCGGCAAACAAAACCGTAAAAAAGCGGATGAGATTAAGGACCTGTCCTTTAGTTTTATTTTGGCAACCTCGTTGATTACGGCCGCAGGGATTTTCGTGTTCACGCTCTTCGTAAAGGGAAGGCTTTCTCCGGAAGTTGCCACGGGGCTTTTTCTGGTCGCTTTTCTCATTGTGCTTCAGAGAATCAATAATTTTTTAATTTCTATCCTTCGCACGCACAAACAATTTTCGATTGAAGCCCGTCAAATGGTTTTTTCGGCCGCGGTGAACGCCTTTCTGGTGATGACGCTTGCTTATTTCTTTAAAATTTATGGATTTCTGCTAGCCATGGTATTCAGTTTTATTTTCAATATTGTTTATTTGCTGATGCAATACCGATTCCGCTTTCATTGGAAGCTTGATTTAAGCAAGATCTTTCCACTGATTCAATTCGGCTTCCCGCTGATGTTTCTTGCTTTGCTCAATACCATCCTAAGAAGCCTCGACCGGATTGTGATTGCGAAATTTATGGGATTCCAAGCCATGGGGTTTTATAGCATCGCCCTGATGATTTGTTCCTACATGAGTAATTTTTACAGTGCCACAAACGCTGTTTTGTCTCCATACTTCCTCGAAAAATTCAGTGTCAAAGACAATCCTGAAGATTTGCAAAATTATATGGTGCGCTCATCGCTTGCTTACGTGATGATGATGTCTGCCATGATTGGGCTGGCATGGATTGCCGTGCCGTATGCTATCGCATTGTTTCTGCCTAAGTTTATCGATGGGCTTAGCGCGATGAAAATTCTCACTTTTGCCATGTTCTTTATCGCCATGATTCAAACCTATCAAGATTTTTTAATCACTATCAAAAAACACAAGGTGCTTTTTCCTTTTTTAGGTTTGATTTGCGGGATTGCCGCCGGACTCAATTACGTCGTGGTTCATTACCGGTGGGGGATTAGCGGCGTTGCTTGGGTAACTCTTATCGTCGCTTTCCTGCAATTTTCCGGTGCTTATTTTCTCGCTAGCCATCATTTGCGCGATCGAGCCGGAATGGCGAAGCGGTATTTCATTCTTCTCGGAACCGCGATTTATCTTTTTGGCATGCTCAAGCTGATTCATTGCTGGATTCCTTCGAATATGCACTCCTTGAAGACTGCCTTTTTGCAGCTTCTTGTCTTTATCGCGGTTTTTAGCCCGGCTTGGATTTGGTTTGAGCGGGAATATTCCATTTTTTCATTAATCCGGAAAAAAATCTTTAAGACATCCGATGTTTCCGTGCCAACCGCGTCTTAGCGCATGATTGGAAATTATCGAAAGAGTATGCTAATCTACCCGAGTTTTATTCACAAAAAATGAACTTAGGCTTGAGGACAAGATCCGATGAAAATTGACTTTGCCAAACAACTTAAATGCCCCAGCTGTGGACGCCTGAGTCTTGAAAATCAGGTTTTTGAAAAAGACCGCGAGGAAGTAAAAAGCGGTATGCTCATCTGTCCGGACTGCCGCACTTGGTACCCCGTGATCGATAGCATTCCCATCGTCACTAAAAATCCCTTGCTCGCGGATGACGCCAAGAAAATACTGCAGGAAAAATGGGGAGCATCTTTTAATTTTTCTAGTTTTCGATCCAATCCCCAGGTTTTGGATCCTCAAGCCGAAGATCTGCAGCGTCATCAAATCGAACATTATAATGAAGAAGCTGAAAATTATGACCGCGAAATTCCCAATCGGATATTTTGGAAATCCGTAGTCGCCACCACGATTCGCCCCTGGGCCGAAGCGACAAAAACCCAAGGGTATTCGACGCTGGAAATTGGCTGTGGCACCGGAAATAGCACAATTCAATTCATTGAAGCCGGCCATCAGGTGATTGGACTGGATATTTGTTTTGCTGCGGTTAAACAGGCCCTCGCAAAAGTTCGTGCCCGAGGCATGCAAGATTCAGTTCATTTTGTGGTTTCAGAAGCCGAGGCACTCCCTTTTCCTTCAATGAGTTTCCAGGCGGTAACTTTCAGCGGGGTCTTGCACCATGTTTCGAGTCCCGAACAAGTCCTTAAAGAAATTGGACGTACCTTAAAAAATGGCGGGTTGGTGTATGGCCATGAAAACAACAAGACCGCATTCCGGTTTATTTTTGACTTTCTCATGAGTTTAAACCGGTTATGGCATGAAGAAGCCGGGGCGCATCCTCTTATTAGCCCGGATCAAGCAAAGCAATGGGGGCGAGCGGGAGGTATTGATTTTCAAATAAAAACTATGGTTTTCTTACCGCCTCATTTATTAGATTTGTTCCCTTTTCCCGTGGCAAAAATGCTTTTAAGCGCCACCGATCATTTTTTTCAACGGTTTCCGTGGATTCGCCATCATGGGGGGCTTATCATTCTTTTCGGAAAAAAGCAAAGCCCTATTGAAGCGAGAAATCCCTGTCCTATGGAATCAGTCACTTCATGATTATTTGGGATGCTTTTTTGCAGTATTTTGTCATGACAGCGGAAAGAATTAAAATTATCACGCTGATCATTCTCGCACTGATGTTTTTGCTTAAAACTATCCCGCCGCTACGCCAATTTATCGAAACCCTTAAGCGAATACCACCCAAAATTCTTTTATTTGTTATTTTAGTAGCGGCTTTTGTTTTGCGTTTGGGATGGGTTATTTGGTCACCGCATGTGGCGCCTTCGGCCGGAACTGAGGATATGATTATGCTGCAACACGCGCGGGATTTGGCGGAAGGGCGTGGATACCGGAATGTCGAGGGAGCCTTCAATGCCGATCGTCCCGTCGGGTATGCTTTGCTGCTTGCTTTCTTTATTAAACTTTTTGGCAGTAATCTTTTTCCGATGGAATTATTGCATGTTGTTTTTGCGGTCGCGGGAGTTTACTTGATTTATTATTTGGCCCGGCAAATCACAAGTCCCGCGGTAGGCCTTTTGGCCGCTGCTTTGCTCGCGCTTTTTCCCACATCCATTTTTGCTTCAAAAATTATTTTGGAAGAAAATATTTTCATTCCTTTATGGCTGGCGGGCATTGCGTTATTGATTTCCGATTTACAAAAACCCCATTGGAATAAAGTCGTTATCGCAGGCTTGATTTTTGGCCTAGCGGCTCATTTTCGTACGCAATCCTTCGCGATGGGGCTGGTTGTATTTTT
Source organism: Candidatus Omnitrophota bacterium (assembly GCA_016196555.1). Classification (GTDB taxonomy): domain Bacteria; phylum Omnitrophota; class Omnitrophia; order Omnitrophales; family Aquincolibacteriaceae; genus JACPXK01. The sequence continues at coordinate 21,262 of JACPXL010000058.1, forward strand.
CTCATGGATACTGATTAAAAAAAATCTGTCAGCCGCTATTTCGCGCGCCGTTGTGCTTCAGCTCTTTATTTTGATTTTGGCCTTACCCTGGGCGGTTCGAAATTACTATCGCCTGGGAGAGCCGATACTCTATACCACTTGGATTGGCGCGGCGATGTATTTTGCCAATAATGACACGGCTGACGTTCGTTATCCCGTCAATCCCACGCTCGAACAAGGTGGGGATTTAGAATTTTCGCGCGCTGCCAAGGAATTGGAACGAAACCGCGCGGGTAAAAAAGCGGCCATGAAATGGATTGTGAGTCATCCTGGTGTTTTTATTCAGAAAGCCGTGGGACGCATGATTTTTATGATGGGACTCAATCGTGAAGGCTGGGTGGTGAAGGATAATTTCTATAACATACGGACCGGTCGTCAGCGCCCTTCGGAAAAGTTTATCAAGAAGCTCGATAAACTCGACAATGATTATTATGGCGTCATTTTCCTTTTTTCAGTCATGGGTTTAATCCTATACCTCTTCCGGTCCAAAATCACTCTCCAGCAACAAAGCTTTTGGGTTATTATTTTTACTCTTCTCTATTACTTTTCAATTGTCGCTCTGACTCCCGGTCAGCGAAAATACCGCTTTGCTATCGAGCCTTTTCTATGCCTTTTAGCCGCGCACGCCCTAATTTTATTTTCTTCTCCCGATGAAATCTAGAGTCTCTCTTTTTATTCCCGTTTATAATGCCGCCAAATATGTCCGGCAAGCCGTTGAGCAGTCTTACCTTGCGCTTAGCGAATTGGGAATCGAATTTGAAATCGTGATTGTGGATGACAATTCCAACGACAAATCTTATCGATTCAAACCGTTTCTTAGTAAAATCCGGCAAGAACCGGGGAGGAGTATTCGCTATATCTTTCATGCGAACGGACCTTCGAGGCGGGAGAATTTAGCCAAAGCTTTTGAGCAAGCTCAATACGACATTCTCTGTTTTATCGACGTTGATTTGTCCTGTGACATTACTTTTCTCACGAAGGCCTTAAACCTGATAATGCAACATCCGGTCGATATTGTCATCGGAAGCCGTTATATCAAAGGGGCCAAGGTCAAGCGACAATTATTCCGAAGGGTTATGAGTTTTTTTTACAATACAACCATTCGCTTGATGTTTCGCTCAAAGATATTGGATCATCAATGTGGCTTGAAGGTTTTCCGCAAAGAAGCCGCCATGGCTATTATCGCCAGCATGGGGTATGACCATCATTTTGTTCGCGGATGGTTTTGGGACGCTGAATTTTTGATTCGCTCCCAAAAATCGGGACTCAAAATTATCGAAATGCCGGTGGAATGGCATTACGCGAGAACCAGCACCTTTAATTTTTTACGCGAATGGAAATGTATTGCCGCCATGATTGAACTTAAAAGTGACTTAGACCGCGAATCGGCTTCTCCCGCTCCTCAGGTTGATCCTCAATATGAAAATCGGTCTTGATATTCAATCCCTTCAGGGAAATAAAACAGGGCTTGGAGTTTATACGCAAAATCTCCTGGATCATCTTCAAGAAAAGCCGTCCAACGGAGTTCAGTTTTATTTTTATCATACGGACAAAGGATCGGATCTCAATACGCCCAGCCGTTTGCGATGGGAAAATATGGAGCTTCCTCGAAAAGCTAGAAAAGACAGGCTCGACCTTTTGCATATTCCGGCTTTTGCCCCTCCGGTTTTCAAACCATGCAAAATTGTGGTGACGGTTCACGATTTGATAGGAATGATTTGTCCCAATCAGCTTGGTTGGCCCAGCCGCTGCTATTGGGGAACATGGCTTCCGCAAGCCGTTCGTCGCGCTGATTTTATCATTGCCGATTCTGAATGCACAAAGCGAGACCTCATGGGCCGTCTTCGTGTCGCGGAAGAAAAAATTCGAGTCATTTATCCTTCCGGTCATGAAGGCTTTTCACCCCACGTCTCGGCCGAGTCGCTTCAAGCGTTGCGCGAGCAATTCGGCATTCCGGAGAAATATTTTTTATGCGTGGGAACGCTGGAGCCGCGCAAGAATCTGATTCGTGTCCTCAAGGCTTTTGCCCAGTTTTTGCAAAAAAAATCGTCGGATTTCCGGCTCGTGATCGTGGGTTCTAAAGATTTCGCACATGGAGAAATGTTTAAAAAACTTCTGGCTCAAACTGCGCTTGCTCCCGAAAGAGTTATTTTTACCGGCTATATTCCTCAATCCCATTTAAATGCTTTGTATGCGGGAGCACAAGCGCTCATTTTTCCATCGCTCTATGAAGGGTTTGGCATTCCTATTTTAGAAGCCATGGCTTGCGGGACTCCGGTGTTAACCTCCACGGTTTCATCCCTTCCCGAAGTGGCGGGGAATGCCGCTTATCTGGTTGATCCGTTGAATACGGACGCCATCGCGCAGGGAATTACGGAATTGTCAAAGAATGAGCAGCTACGAAGTGAGCTGAGGCAAAAAGGATTTGAGCAAATCAAACGGTTTTCATGGAAAGAAACGGCACGCCAAACCCTCGAGGTTTATAAAAAATTATCATGATCGAAAGCGGCGGCAGGACATTTCAAGACATCAAATCGGAATACGATCATTTATTTAAAACCGAGCCCATACGGGACGATGATCGGGGATATTTTTGGCATGCCACGCAGGTTCTTAAGGCCAAACCTCAAGTGCGAAAACTTCTCGATGTTGCTTGCGGCGGCGGATTTTTTCTGCGTCAAGTCAGGAATTTGACGGCGGGAAAAACCGATTTGACCGGAATTGATATTTCAAGCGAGGCTGTAGAATTAGCTAAAAAGGAATGTCCTGAAGCGCGTTATTTGCTTGGGGTGGGTGAATCTCTTCCTCTCCGCGGCGGCAGTTTTGATGCGATTACATGCCTTGGAAGTATGGAACATTTTCTCGATATTCAAAAAGCGGTCGACGAAATGAAACGGGTCGCCACACCGGATGCCTGCTTTTTTATTTTGGTTCCTAATCTCTTTTGGTATAAAGACATTCTCTGGGTCTTTTTTACCGGGGGCCGGAAAACACGCAATCAAACTCATGAACGATTTGCGGCGCTTGGAGAATGGAAAGAGTTATTCAGGGATTTGGGGTTAGAACCGGTTCGGACTTTGAAATACAATGGGATTGCCAAACGTCCATGGAAACAGTGGCTTAAAGATCTTTTGATTCCACTCCGTTTTTCTTATCATTTTCTTTTTATTTGTCGCGCTAAATAAGGTCCCATGGTCGAATCACTCAAAGAGCTCAATAAAATTTGTCAGAAACCGCGCTATAAAGAAGTAGGCAATTGGATGGTGCGCCATATTCTGCGCGATGCCGCGTTGCCGATTACGTGGCTTCTTCTCCACACGCCCGTGACCGCCAATCAAGTCACGTTGGTTTCCTTGCTGATCGGCCTGTGGGGAATTTTTTTCTTCTCCGTCCCCGGCTCCGGATTTTTCTTGTTAGGATCTCTACTTCTCCAGCTTTGGTATTATTTGGATCATGTGGAAGGCCAAATCGCTCGTTACCGGAAAACAGCCTGCCTGACGGGACGCTTTTTTGATTTTTTGACCCATCATATTATTCACGGCGTTATTTTTTTTAGTCTTGGTTTTTATGCTTTTCACGCGACCGGCTTGATTTTTTTTATTCTCTGGGGCGCGTTGACGTCGTTTCTTATGATGATTTTCAATCTTCTTCAGGACACAAAATATAAAACCTTTTTTGAGAAATTAATGACGACCAAAACGATTCAAATCAAAGGGCCGGATGACAAGGCGCCGTCAGAAAACCGAAATAGCTCGAAAAAGAAACCCGGAATTTTTTCGACGGCATTCTCTTTCTTCCATAAACTTTCCGAAATTCACGTACTTATGAACATTCTCACTATCGCCTCTATCCTTCAGGTTGTCATGAAACTATCCTACGATCTGCGTTTGCCTTTGCTTGCTGTCTATGGTTTGGTTACTCCTGTGTTGGCGGTTTCAAAATCTGCGTATTGGATCAAATACCGGAAAATCGACGCGGATTTTGAAAATAATTTTTCACTTTCTGATCATGTTTGAAACACGAGCGCAAACTTCCCACTCGACTTTTTTGAATGCCCTCGTGTCGCTCAGTTTTTTTGCCGCGCTTTTTTTTATTTTTACCAACGGAATCCCTCTGATTCAGCTTGGAATTTTAAAAGAATTAGGCTCCAAGATGCGTTATGTCAGGACCATGCAAATTTCCGCCTCCATTTTTTTCTTTCTTTTAATCCTTGCGCGTTGGCTAAGGCCTGATAACTTTAAAAGGCTTTGGGTAACCGGGGCATGGACCAAACTCACTCAACTGCCGCTTTGGATTCCTCTGGCCTGCCTTTACCTTATTTATTCCGTTTCTAGCATTGCCGTTGGCTTCATGCGTCATGCCGCACTCGAGACCCGGGCTTTTGATTTAGGTATTTTTGCCCAGGCTTTGTGGAATACCATTCACGGGGATTTCCTTTATTCTTCGCTCAAGGGAGGAATCTGCCTTTTAGGAGATCACGTCAGCCCGATTCTTGTCTTGGTGGCGCCTTTCTACAAATTGTGGGCGGACCCGAGAATGCTTTTGATTCTTCAGCCGCTTTTTTCGGCCTCTTGTATTTTCTTTGTTGCCTATCTTGCTTATCAAAAGACAAACGATAAGGTAATTGCCCTTATTTTCGCGCTCATCTATTGGCTGTATCCGGGAACGCGCAATGCCTTGCATGAGGATTTCCATCCCGAGGCTTTGGTGGAGCCTTTCATTTTCATGGCCTTTATTTTTCTGGAAAAAAGGCGCTTGCTGCCATTTTTTTTAAGCGTGCTCGTTATAGTGATGGGCAAGGAAAATATGTTTGGAATTTCCTTTGTTTTGGGAATTTACGCTTTCTTTTTTAAAGGAATGCGTAAAACGGGGAGCGTGCTTATGATTCTTTCCGTGGTTTTATTCGCCGTAGCGCTTTACGGTGTCGTTCCGGCTTTAAGCGGTGCCCGTTACTTTTATCAGGGTTCCTATGGGGGAACGCTTACAAGTTTTGCGAGCAGTTTGTTTCGCATGGATACTTTAGAGTATGTGTTAAAAGTTTTTTCTCCGTTTTTATTTTTGCCTTTTTTCCATTTTCCGACTTTGATCCTGGCCTTTCCGGTTCTTTTACAAAATATTCTTTCCAGCAATCCCTTGATGCGTTCTTTTGGTTATCACTACACGATCGGACTCACGCCATTTTTATTTATTTCTGCGATTTTTGGTTTTATTGCGGTTTGTCAAAAATTTGCTTGGCTGGCCAAATATAAACGTTTATTCGCCGCCCTCATTTTATTGATTCATTTTTGGACTGGGGGACCGTCTGAATATTATTATTTCTGGCAAAGTGGAAAACATCTTACGGATCATCACGAGTTGCTGCGCGAGAAACTTCGCGAAATTCCGGAGAGGTTTTCCGTTTTGACTCATAACAATTTGATTCCACAACTTTCAAATCGCAAAGAAGTTTACCAATTCAGTTATACTTCCACCCCGACAAAATCCCAAGCCGCGCGGCAATTAAAGGCTGATTACGTTATTTTTGACCAACGTTATTGGGAACCTTCCAGCTTGCCGCTCGATCAAAGTCTTTCCGAATTGTTGCAATTCGATTATTTTGTCGAATTCCAGCAGGAAGGCTTCTATATCCTCCGCAAGAGTTAAATCATAAGTCATTGATATATAATGAGTTATAGAAAATTCTAGGAAGCAATTTCCCAGTGTTTGACAAAGAAGTCACAATGGGGTAAATTGATCCAACTCATTTGCCTGAAATCGCTTGTGAAATAATGCAGAGGAAACTTTAGCCCGAGTCCCTTGAACTCGATAATATAAACAGCTATGTCCATCTCATCCGCCTCCTTGCCAACCATTTGCCTCATCACTCCTCCGTCAATTTTTCTCCTGGACGAGCGTGTTTTCGTTAATCTGGGAATTCTAAAAATTGCCGCCGTATTGGAAAAAACCGGCTATCCGGTGGAGATGGTCGATTTATCAGGGATACAGAATTTTGAGGAGGCCATACGCGATCATGCCCGGACTTCTCCGGCACTCATATTCGGGGTGACATCAACGACACCGCAAATGCCTGCTACTGCAAAAATAGCCAAAGCCATTCGTCAGATCCAACCGCAGGCCCGACTTATCCTTGGAGGTCCTCACGTCACTTTGGTTCATTCGGCTTACAAAAAAGAAAGCATTGAAGGGCGAAACGGCCGTGCAACACGGGCCATGCAGAGCCTTCACGAGCTTTTTGATGTGCTGGTTGTGGGTGATGGAGAAGAAGCTATTTTAAGCGCCATTTCTGAAAATCCTTCGTCAACAGTCGATGCGAATGACCGCTATTCTTCATTTTTTTTGAACAATCAAAAACTTGAATCTCTTCCTTTCCCAGCGCGCCATTTGGTGGATATGAATAGTTATCACTATTCCATCGAAGGGCATCGCGCCACGAGCATCATTGCCCAGTTAGGCTGTCCCTTTGAATGCGGTTTCTGCGGCGGCCGCCAATCGCCCATGCTGCGAGTCATTCGGACGCGAAGCTCGCAAAATATTATTCAGGAAATACGCGAAATTTATGAGACCTACGGTCATACCGGCTTCATGTTTTACGATGATGAGCTCAACGTCAATCCTAAAATGGTGGAATTGATGAACGGGATTGCGAATCTTCAAAAAGAACTGGGCGTTGAATTCCGTCTTCGTGGTTTTGTGAAAGCCGAACTTTTTACGGATCAGCAAGCCGAAGCGATGATGCGTGCCGGCTTCCGTTGGCTTCTGACTGGCTTTGAGTCGGGATCTCCACGCATTTTGACGAACATCAATAAAAAGGCGACCCGCGAACAGAACACTCGCGCGGTTCAAATGGCTAAAAACCATGGCCTCAAAGTCAAAGCGTTGATGTCAGTCGGTCATCCCGGGGAAAGCCGCGAAACGATCATGGAGACTCATGACTGGCTTTTGAAAGTCCGTCCCGATGATTTTGATGTGACCATTATTACCACTTATCCCGGAACACCTTATTATGACTTTGCGGTTCCTCACCCCACGGATTCCGATATTTGGGTTTATACCTACGAGAAAACGGGGGACAAACTTTATAGTGTCGAAGTGGACTACAATGAAGTCGCAGATTATTACAAAGGAGACCCTGATGGGGGGTACAAGGCTTATGTCTACACGGATTTTTTGAGCGCGAATGATTTGGTCTCGCTGCGTGATCACGTGGAACGCGATATTCGCAAGAAGCTTAATATCCCGTTTAATCCCGGAGCTCCGGCCATTCGCTACGAGCATTCGATGGGACAGTTTGGAACTCGAATTCCTGCCTACATTTTGCGGACAAGCCGTGCGGCCGGTTCACCGATTTTAAAACGTTCGCGGGTTGTTTCGGCGTAGCACAGAGCAGTGTCATTATCTCCCATTTTTCTGCCAACATGGATGTCCGAATTATTATATTAAATTACAACGGGGAAAATCTTTTGCCCCAATGCCTTCCAAGCATCGTCGAGGCCGCGCGCCGTGCGAAATATCCGGCGAAAATTACGCTTTTGGATAATTTAAGCCTGGATGCGGGGGTTGCTTATGCCGCACAGCACTTTCCGGAAGTGGAAATCGTTCACGCGCCGCAAAACCGGGTTTTATGTTCTTATAATGAGTACTTGCCACACGTTAAGGAACCGATTGTTATTTTGCTCAACAATGATATTCGCGTTGCGCCGGATTTTGTGGAGCCGCTCGTCCAACGCTTCCTTTCGGATCCTCAAACATTTTTGGTGGCGCCGCGCGTCATGACTTTTGACGGTTCGAAAATTGAAGCGGCAAAAACAAAGGCAGGGATGCGTTTCGGCCTTTTTTGGGCAAACGCCCGTTATCCCGGCTATGAAGAAGAGTCTCTTACCCCTTCCGAAACTTTTTCTTCCGGATTCGGCGCTTTTTCGCGGGATAAATTTTTGGCCTTGAAGGGCTATGATGATGAATACATGCCCGGCATCATGGAAGACGTGGATTTGTGCTACCGGGCCCGCCAGGCTGGATTTCATCTTTATTACGAGCCTTCAAGCGTGGTCTATCACATAGGGCAGGCGGCCTTTAAAAAACGTTTCGGCCGGTGGAAAATATCGGTGATTGCGCATCGAAATACATTTTTATTCATGTGGAAAAATTTCTCCGGCTTTAAATTCTGGTTTAATCATTTGTTTTTCTTACCGTTACGGCTTGTCATTGCCACATTAAAGGGGAATTTCGCCCTTCCAGTGGGCTTATTCGAAGCGATTATGATTCGCATTGCGCGGGGCTAATGAAAATATCGGTCGCCATTATTACGCTTAATGAAGAACGCAACATTGCGGATTGTCTTGAAACTGTGCGATGGGCCGATGAAATTGTGCTGGTGGACAGCGGCAGCACCGATCGGACGCTTGAGATTGCCAGTCAATTCACGCATCATGTTTATGAAGAATCGTTTAAGAATTTCGCTTCGCAAAAAAATGCTGCGCTCAAACGGGTGCGCGGGGAATGGATTTTTTTTATTGATGCGGACGAGCGAATAAGTGCGGCATTGGCAGAACGTTTACGCCAAATTGCAGTGGACTCAAAACTCGATACGGTGTACGCCGTCAAGCGTTTGACTTATTTTTTTGGCCATCAGCTTAAACATAGCGGCTGTCAGGATGATTATCCCATCCGGTTCTTTCCGGCCAAGGCCGCTCATTTTGAGCAGCCCGTTCATGAAGAAATCGTGACTAAACTTCCGGTCCGCAAGCTTGAAGAGCCACTGATTCATTACAGCACGAAAGACCGCCAGCATTATCAGCAAAAACTCGATCTTTATATTCCCTTAGAGCATCAAACCATGAAGCTCAGGCGGCGAAGCGTGAATTTCTTAGAAGTTTTGATAAGGCCTGTGCTGAAATTTATTTTTTTATACTTTATCAAACTAGGAATTTTTGATGGAGTTCCAGGTTTTCAATATGCCGCCCTTTCTTCGTATTACGATTTTCTTAAATTCAATGGTTATCGGAAAATGGAAAATGCCCATGCTCAAACGAATTAATTTTTCTCTCATTGGATGGATAAGTTTGATGGGTTTGTGGGCGGCCCTTACTTTTTCGACGGCGCTTATCGAAATTAGTTTTACCATCAGTTTGATTTGCTGGATTCTGCTCAAACTTCAGAAGCGTCGAGGAATAGACCCGATCCATTTACCGCTTATTCTTGCTCTTTTTGTTTATCTCGGTCTCTGTATTTTATCTTATTTTTGGTCTGAAGCCCGTGAATTGAGCGGGAGAGGCGCCTTAAAAGTTTTTAAGCATGTCATGATTTTTTTGATGGTGGCGGATTTGTTTCAAGAAAGTTCCCGCAAACGCTTTTTTGAGAATTTTTTTATTGCCGTCAGCTTGCTTATTGTTACCAACGGCATCTTTCAATATTTGGTAGGGTATGATTTTTTGCGCGGATTTCGTGCGGAGGACGCAAGTGCGGGGTTAAGGATCAGCGCCTCGTTTGGCAGTTATGGCAAACTCGCGGCTTATTTGATTGCAACCTTACCTTATCTTTACTTCCTTATGCTCAATAGTCAGAAAGTCCAAAGCTTTCTTTTGCGCCCCATCATCACAATCCCAGTGTTTTCGCTCAGTCTTGTCCTTCTTTATTGGACACGGTCTCGCGGGGCCATTTTAGCGTTCGCAATAGGGATGGTCATTGCCCTGATTTTTGCCAAAAAATTTCGTTATTTGCTGATCTTACTTATCGCAGCAGCTGGAGTTTTTATGTTTATTCCGCGTTCAACCCTGATTCATCTTGACGCTGAAGGCAAAGAGCAATCCCTTGTGGAACGGTACTATCTTTGGGACAGAGCAATTAGTGTGATTAAAGCCAGGCCGCTTACGGGAACGGGAA